>JAKEGN010000086.1 GCA_022615525.1 Woeseiaceae bacterium | reverse complement strand
GGCCGAGGGAGATGAGAGTCACACAGCCGAGCAGGGCAACCGTGAACAATGCGAGGTAGCTGCCATCCATTCGGGTATCGAGCAGCCATGATGTGCCTGCATAGACCAGAACGGTGATCGCAATTATCAGGACCAGCCGCGAAGCGACCTGGGCTATGGCAAACTCGATAGCGCGCAGCGGTGTGGCGCGCAGGCGTTTTAGAAATCCGTTCTTGCGGTAACGCACGACCACGTAGCCGACGCCGAAGAGGCAACTGAACATCATGTTCATTGCCAGTATGCCAGGCAGTACCCAGTCGACATAGCGCACCGCCTCGCCCTGGATCGACACCTTGGTCAACGGACCGGCGGTCTCCGCCTGCAGCAGCGCAAGTTCCGCGAAGTAACCCCTGGCCGAATCAGGATTGACCCAGTAACGAGCCGGCGGCGTGAAACTGACCAGCAAGTCGAGTTGGTGACGGGCGACCTTGCGCAGACCGGCCGCCTCATCGTCGACAGCAACAAACTCCACATAGCGGGTCCCCATGAAAGGGTGCGGATTCGCGTCGGCGGGCTGCAGTATGCCGACCGTATACTGCGGGCGATCGCCACTGAAAATGAAGGACAGGCCGAACATCAGCGCGAACGGCAGCACGATGTTCCAGCTCAGGGTTCCCCGGTCCCGCAGGAATTCCAGGTTGCGCGCTCGAAATATTGCGTAGATTCGCCTGAACACGATTCGACCCGATCGTCAGGCGCGCAGCGAGTGGCCGGTCAGGTCGAGGAACAGGTCCTCCAGGTTCGGCTGCCGGATGCGCAGCCGGTTCAGGCCGACAGCCTGTTGGCTCAGTTGCTGCAGAACGGCATTGACGTCATCCGTGGCAATTTCAATGAGTCCCTGTGTTTCGAGTACCTTGTGGCTGATGGAGAGCTTGCCCTTGACGTCTGTCAGCGGCAATTCGACTATGGCATTGCTGTACTGGCGGTGCAGCAATTCAGTCGGATTGCCGATGGCTATAATCCGGCCGGCGTCCATGATTGCTATCTCGTCGCACAGTATCTGTGCCTCGTCCATGTAGTGCGTGGTCAGGATGATCGTCGTCCCGTCCTCGCGAATGCGATTGATCAGTTCCCAGAAATTGCGTCGCGCCTGCGGGTCGAGTCCGGTCGTAGGTTCATCCAGGAAGACGATCCGGGGCTCGTTCACCAGTGCCACCGCCAGGAGCAGGCGCTGACGTTGACCGCCGGACAATTTCCGGTTGTCGCGATGCAGCAGATCGCGGAGCGAACATTCATCGATGATGTGCTCGAGATCGGCGTGCCGGTCGTAAAGCGCCTGGAACATCTGCAGAGTCTCGAGCACCGTAATGTGATCCTGCAGCGCCGTGTTCTGGAACTGGATGCCGGCTTCTTCGCGAAAGCGCGCGTCCGCGGGACGGCCGCAATAGTACACCTCGCCCGAGGTAGCAGGCGTCACCCCCTCGATGATCTCGACGGTCGTGGTCTTGCCGGCGCCGTTGGGGCCGAGCATGCCGAAACAGATGCCCTCGGCAACCTCGAAGCTGACATCGTCGACGGCAACGACTTTCGGGTACTCCTTCCTCAGGTGGCGGGCTTGAAGAATTGCTGCCATGTAAGCGGGGCTCGCTCGGGATGCCGTGACGGCTTCTAGCGTACCCTGCACGGCAGGCCGAGCATAGAATGCCTGTCGAAATACTTCCCCGGCATGACAACCTTTCCGCACCTGGCGGTATCCAAAATGCACATTCGGCTGGTCGATAAAACAAAGAGGAATTCGGCTATGTTCAACTGGACTTTCATCAGGATCCTGGCAGTGGCGATCCTGGCCGCGGCACTCGCCACGCCTGTGCATGCCTGGAGCATCAACAAGGGCATCGACATAGAGGACGGCGCCACCAGCGGCGGGCAATCGTCCGTCAACGGCAGTATCACCGTCGGCAGTAAAGCGACCGTTACCGGAGAACTCGAGACAGTCAACGGGGCCATACGGGTCGACGAGGACGCCAAGGTCGAGGAATTGAGAACAGTCAACGGCAGCATCCGCATCGGGTCGAACGCAAAGACCGAGGATATCAGCGGGGTAAATGGCAGCATCCGGCTCGGCAGTAACGTGGTCGTCGATGGCGAGGTCTCGGTTGTAAACGGCCGGGTTTCCACCGAAGCCGGAACGCGAATCAGAGACGACGTCAGCAACGTCAATGGCGAGTTTCAGATCTCGGGCTCGACCATTGGCGGCGACCTGATGACGGTCAACGGCGATGTGTGGCTCATGGACAAGTCCGAACTTCAGGGCGACCTGGTCGTGGAGAAACCATCCGGATGGAATTGGCAAGATCAGCGCGATCCCAACATCGTCATCGGAGCTGGCTCAACGGTGAAAGGCGAGATCCGCCTCGAGCGCAAGGTGAAATTTTACCTGCACGAGACGGCGACCGTCGGCGGCGTTTCCGGTGAAATGACCCTGGCCGACGCAGTTCGCTTTAGCGGCGATCGCCCGTAATATAGGGGCCGTGCAGAACACGGCCCGCCAGATTCCGCTCTTTCCGCCGGATCAACCGGTTCCGGACAGGCCCGGCATCGCGCCGGGCCTGTCCGTTCGCGAAAGCGCCCGCGCACGTCATCTGTCGATCAAGGTCTATCCGCGCGGCCGCGTCGAAGTCATTGTTCCCCGCCGCACCGGCGCGGCCGAAGTGCAACGATTCGTTGCGGAGAATCGGGACTGGATCAGCCGGGCGCGCGAATCCTTCGCCTGCCGGCACGACCAGGTATCCGACGCCTTGCCGTCGCGCATTGACCTGCCTGCAATCGGAAGGTCAATCCGGGTACAGTACCTTGCGGACGACCGCGCCGACCGCGGCAAGGTCCGTTACCGCCAGGCAGGCACGCTCCTGACACTGCGTGGCAATACCGCGAACCACGTTCTGTGTGTCACGGCAATCAAGCGCTGGCTGGCTGAAGTCGCGCGGCAGGAGTTCGCCTCGCAACTGCTGGCGCTGTCGCAATTGACCGGGAATGCATACGATTCCATGCATATCCGTGCACAACGCACCTGCTGGGGCAGTCGAAGTTCGAGCGGCACCATCAGCCTGAACGTCTGCCTGCTGTTCCAGCCGCCGGAGGTCGTGAACTACCTGCTGGTCCATGAGCTCGCACATACGCGCCACATGAACCACTCGCGGCGATTCTGGACCCTGGTCGAGCGCATCGAGCCGCGCTGGCGCGAGCTCGACGCCCTGCTGACGCAAGGCTGGCGTGCAGTGCCGGCCTGGGTCCTGCGCTGACGGATCCCTTGGACGACGGCCGGCAGGCAGGTCTGCGTTC
>JAKEGN010000426.1 GCA_022615525.1 Woeseiaceae bacterium | reverse complement strand
GACTTGAAACAGGCTTCGATCATGTGGTGCGTGTTCTCGCCTCGCACTTCGATGTGCAGCGCAGCACCGAGAGTGTCGGCCAGCGAGCGGAAGAAATGCGGCACAAGCTCTGTCGGCAAACTGCCGACGGAGGGGCGTGGAAAAGCACCGCGGAATTCGAATGCAGAACGACCGGACAAATCGAGCGCCACCCGTGCCTCACTTTCGTCCATTGGCAAGAGAAATCCGTAGCGCCCGATACCGTGTTTGTTGCCCAGTGCCTGCCGCAAGGCGGTGCCGAGACAGATGGCGGTATCCTCCACCGTGTGGTGTTCATCGACTATCAGGTCGCCGTCGCAGCGCAACTCCAGGCTGAATCCGCCGTGCCTCGCAATCTGCTCCAGCATATGGTCGTAAAAACCGATGCCCGTGTTCACGCGGATCGGGTCCGTGGCACCGAGATCAACGCGCACTTCGATCTCCGTTTCCCTGGTCCTGCGGGTGACTGCGGCACGACGCGCCTGTGCCAGCAGTTCGCTTGATATGCCCGGCCACTGCCGAACCGCATCACCATCAGGGCCGATGCGCAAGCCGCGGATTCCGAGATTGGTGGCGAGCTGCATGTCGGTATCGCGATCGCCGATGACCGCCGATGCGGCCGTGTCGATACTGGTCGCCGCCAGGTATTTCGTGAGCAGGCCCGTGCGGGGTTTGCGGCAGTCGCAACCGTCCGATGAGCGGTGCGGGCAAATGAAAACCTGGTCGAACTCGATGCCCTGGGAACTGAATATCGATAGCACGTGTGACTGGACTGACTCGAAGTCCTCGAGCGGAAAGCTGTCGCTGCCGAGCCCGTCCTGGTTGCTGACCATGACAAACCTGAAGCCGGCGTTTGCCAACGCCGTCAGGGCGGGAATTACGCCAGGAACGAGGCGCACCTTGTTCAGGCGGTCTACCTGGCAATCGGGTGGCTCCTCGATCAGTGTGCCATCCCGATCCAGGAATAGTACTTTATGCATGGTTAGTAGACTTTCCATTGATGGTATCGAGCAGCAGGTCGTTTTCGCTGCGCGTGCCGACCGTGATCCGCGCGCAGTTCTGCAATCCGGGCACGGCGGACACGTCCCGGATCAGGATGCGCCGGTCCTCCAGCAGCGAACGGGTGAGCGGCAGGTTGCGAAATCGAACCAGCAGGAAGTTGGCGTCGCTGGCCCACACCTTTTCTACCGATACGCTTGCGGACAAGCGGGTTTGCAGCCGTTGTCTCTCCGCGACGAGCTGTGCGATGCGGTCCGCCGCCACGGCAAGATTCTCATCGCGCAAGGCGGTCATGGCCCGATTGGCTATCGCCGTTGCGATCGAATAGGGCGCCATGATGCTGTCCAGCAGTCGGATCACGGCGGGTTGCGCCAGTACGCAGCCAAGCCGGGCGGCAGCGAGTCCGTGCGCTTTCGACAAGGTCCGCAGGACAGCGAGATTTTCATACCGCTCCATCAGCGTGATCGCGGACCGGCCGGTGCTGAACTCGATGTAAGCTTCATCGATCACGATCAGTGACCGACCTTGCCGGGCGGCGATGAGTGTCTCCAGATCCGCAAGTTGCATCGAATTTCCCGTCGGATTGTTCGGCGAACAAATGATGATCAGCTTGCTGCGCTCGTCCGGCACCCTGAGGAGCTCTGCGATGTCGAATCTGAAATCCTGTTCCGCGCGTAGCGGCGATTCACAAAGCCCTGCCCCCTGGATATCGGCGTACACCTTGTACATGCCGAAAGTTGGCGGGGTAATGACTATGTTGTCCTGCCCCGCACGGCAAAATACCCTTACGAGCAGGTCAATCGCTTCGCTGGTCCCGCGAGTGACCAGCAACTGTTGCGCAGAAACCCGGTGAATTTCCGCAAGGCGGTCGCGCAGTGCCCAGGGTCGAACCAGCGGGTAGCGATTCAGGCATTCGTCAGGTTCGGCCGACGGGCTCCAGGGTATTTCGTTGGCATTGAGTCGCACTGTCAGGCGATCCTGGGCCGCCGCTGCGTAAGGCGACAAAGAGGCGATCTCCGGGCGCGCGAGGCTGGCCGTGTTCATTGCGTGACGACCTCGTTTGCGGGCAGGCGGATGCTGACGGCCGAGGCATGTGCATCGAGGCCTTCGAGGCGGGCGAGTTCGATGACCGGCGCCGCAATCGATTGCAGCCCGTCCTTGCTCAGCTCCTGAATCGTCATGTGGCGCATGAACTGGTCCACGCCGAGCCCGCTGTAGCTCCTGCATTTTCCGTAGGTGGGCAGCACGTGGTTCGGACCGCTGCAGTAATCCCCGGCCGATTCCGGCGACCAGGGACCGAGGAACACCGAGCCGGCATTTCGCAGTCTCAGGAGCAGGGCGCGGGGTTGCACGACCTGCAGGATGAGGTGCTCCGGGGCATACGAGTTACTGATGTCCGCTGCCATATCGAGATCGGCGGCAAGCAGTATGCGGCTGTGCTGCAATGCGCGTTTCGCAATGGAGGCGCGTCCGAGTCCGCGGAGCTGCCGCTCGATTTCCCGGGCCACGTCGCCAGCCAGTACACGGCTGGTGGTCACCAGCAGCACCTGTGAGTCCGGCCCGTGCTCGGCCTGCGAAAGCAGGTCGGAGGCTATGAATCCAGCATTGGCGCTCTCGTCCGCAATAACCAGCAACTCTGACGGGCCGGCCGGCATATCGATCGAGGCGCCGGACATGTCCGCAGCTACCAGCGACTTGGCTGTCGTGACGAAAGCGTTTCCAGGGCCGAATATGCGGTCGACTTTCGGCACCGATTCCGTGCCGTAGGCCATCGCTGCGATCGCCTGCGCGCCACCGAGCTTGAATATCTTTTCCACCCCGCCGAGTCGTGCTGCCGTAATGACCGCAGGGTCTGCCTGGCCATT
>JAKEGN010000085.1 GCA_022615525.1 Woeseiaceae bacterium | reverse complement strand
ACGACCAGGGTCCGGAAACGCGCCTGCAGCAGGGACTCGACCATGGCGACGATCTCCTCGCCGGTCGAATCGCCCTTCACCATGAAGCGGTCGGCACCGTTGCGCAGCGCGGCATCGCGGTATTCGGGCAAGTCGTAACTGGTGATGACGCAGATGATCGAGTCGACGAACACCGCCTTGATCGCACGGGTCAGGTCGAGGCCGTTGCCCTGCGGCAACCGAATATCCATGAAGATCAGGTCGTACTGCCGGGCCAGCGCCTGGTGCAGCGCATCCGCACCGTCCGCGGCTTCGGTGATCTGCATGAACGGGAATCGCCCCGTCAGCGCCTGATGGAGCGATTGGCGATAGGCCGCATTGTCTTCGGCGATAAGGACATTGATCATCGGACAGCCCCAGTCTCTGAGCCCGGATATCTGATTCTAGGCACCAGGCTGAAGCCGACTATACGGCTTTGCCTGTATTCGCCGAATGGGTCCGCAGTACTTTAGCTTGCGCCGGACCCCGGCCCGGGTGGGCTATGGCACGGCAGCCGCCCGGTAGCGCTGGTAATAATCCAGCACCCGCGGCACATAGCGGAGGGTTTCGCGATAGGGGGGAATGCGGTTGCCATGTTTCATCACGGCCTGTTCACCGGCATTGAAGGCGGCCAGCGCCAGACTCACGTCGCTGTCGAACAGGTCGAGCAGGTCGCGCAGATACTTCGCGCCGCCCGAGACGTTCTGCACCGGGTCGAACGCGTCGGTCACCCCGTAGCGCTTCGCGGTGCCGGGCATCAGCTGCATCAGGCCGGCCGCGCCCGCCTTCGAGACCGCCTTCGGGTTGTAGCTTGATTCGACTGAAATCACGGCATGGACCAGCGCACTGTCGAGGCCGTAGGCACGCGAGACGTCCTCCACCACGCGGTCGTAGCGGGCTTTCCTCGCCGATGCTGGCGCAGGTTTGCCAACCCCGGCCGGCGGCACGGCAGGCACGGCCGCTGGAACCGCCGCGACCAGGACGGTGTAGCGATCATCGGTCGGCATATTGCTGAGCGTTACCGCACCGTCGACGGCCGTGTAGGCGTAAATATCGGCCCAGCCCGGCCGGCACAGCAAGAGCCCGAGCAGTAGCCAGCTTGCAGCACACCCTCTCATGGGAACCTCGATGAAACTAGTGGCTCGTGCTGCGAAGCGTATTCAGTGCGGCAACCTGCGGCAATACAGCAAACACCGTAAAGTTCGGGTACAGGGGAAGGCTGATCCCCTCTGCCTCATTGATTGCCCCTTCCCGCTTTTAGGAATATCGTGGCTGCAGGAAGAACGCACGGTTCCCGTGCCCGGGCAGCACCCGGAAGCACGGGCAGGACCAAACCCTTAAACCGAAGGGGGATCCCCATGTTCAAGTTGCTGCGCTTTTATTCGGTGGCGAGCCTCCTGGCCGTTCTCGCCACTGCCGTGCTGATCGGCTTGTTTTACCGGCAGGTCGCCATTGGGGGACTCATGCAACTGGCCGAGCGCAACAACCTGGCGCTGGCGCGTACTGTCCTGAATTCCGTAAAGCCTGAGCTGATCGATTATCTGGACACGGTTGCCCAGCCCGGTCTCCTCAACATCAGCCACTCTTCGCCGCCCCCCGAACTGGCCGCGGCGATCCGAACGCTGATGCGCGACAGTTCGGTCGTCAGGATCAAGATCTACAACCAGCATGGCGTGGTCGCCTTCTCGACCAAGACCTCGCAGATCGGCACCGACCAGCGCCACAACCCGGGCTTCATCTCTGCAATCAACGGCCGGGTCGCCGACACCCTGGTTTATCGCGACACCTTCAACAGCTTCGACGAGGCCACCGAAGAAGACAACCTGATGCAGACCTACATCCCGATCCGCGCCAGCTCGATCGAGCCGGCCCAGGGGGTGTTCGAGATTTACACCGACGTGAACGACCTGGTGCACCAGATCGAGCGGACCGAGTTCATCATCATCGCGGGCGTCCTGCTCATTCTGACCGTGCTTTATGCAGCCCTGCTGCTCGTCGTGCGACGCGCACGCAACATCATCGAATCCCAGCACCAGACCATCCGCGAGCGCACGGAAACGCTGGAAATCCTGTCCGCCCGGATGCTGAAAAGCGAAGAATCGAACAAGAAGAAGGTCGCCGTCGAGTTGCATGAAGGACTCGCGCAGACCCTGAGTGCCGTCAAACTGAACCTGGAAAACAACCGGCAAAAGATCGATGGCGACGACACCGTCGGCCGATCGATGGCGGCGATCATCCCGGTGCTGCAGAGCGCGATCGAGGACGTCCGCACCATCGCGACCGAACTGCGGCCTTCCAGCATCGACGACCTCGGGCTGCTGCCGACGATCAACAGCCTGTGCCGGAGTTTCCAGCAGCAGCATCCGGGCATCCGTGTCAGGCAGGAGCTTTCCCTGCAGGAGAAGGACATCCCCGCGCCGCTAAAGGTCATCCTCTACCGCATCGTCGTGCTGGCACTCGACGACATCGCGCTGCACACCGATTCCGATCGCATCCTGATCTCCCTGGGGCGGTACGGCGAAACACTGACCCTGCTGATAGACGACGCCGGGTCGGAAGCCCCGGACCTGGCGGCCGCGACGCTGGTTGAAATCGATCCGCACGCGGAATCGCGGTTCACCAAGATGCTCGAATTGACGACCCTGTCGGGAGGGAGCTTCGCGGCCGCGCGCCCCAGTGCAGGCCGGATCATGCTGCGGGCGGCCTGGAACGCATAGGCCGCACGGCGAAATGAAAAAGGACCGGCTTGCGCCAGTCCTTT
>JAKEGN010000425.1 GCA_022615525.1 Woeseiaceae bacterium | reverse complement strand
GCATGCCGGTCCACGCGGTGCCGCACTGGCCGACCGCGGCGACAATCGCCTGAGGCGGGCCACCGCGCGGCTCGGCCGTGTCCTTCCGGTTGCCCGCTACCGCCACACGCGGCCGGATGCGGGACAGCACCTGGCGCGAACGAAGCCGCTCGTTGATGTTCTTATAGATCTGATTGAGGTGGGCCGACACGTGGGGCTCGAACGCATCGAGCAGTGCCGACTGGACCTGCGGCGCGGAGTCGAGCTCATCGAGCACACGCTTGATTGCCTCGAACACGACCTCGGGCGCGGCCGGATGTTGTTCCTCGTCGAACCATTCGCGATCAACGAGCGCGGCCATCCGCGCCCGCATACCGAGCACCTCATCGGGATCGAGCCGGGTCTTGGCGCGACGCACCAGGCGATCGACGGTGAGCTGCTCATCCATCGCTTCGTCGCCAACGAGACTGAGCTCAGCCAGCGTTACCCGCTCGCCGACCGGTGTGCCGGTGTCGACCAGACGCCGCTCGAAGGATTCAGTGAATGCGCGCCGGAAGTTCTGTTCGATCTCGCCGCGTCGCGTGCGCACGAGCGAAACGGCGTCGAGCAGCGCCTGCTGTTCCTCGCGGCGCGTCTTCTTGAACGCAAGCGTCGTCAACTCCTCGCTCATGTGATCGAGCGCGTCGTGAATCACCTTGGCCAGACGCGCGAAGATGTTCTCGCGGCTTTCGTGCAGCAGCTCCCGTCGAACGCCGGCATCGGGCAAGACGGTGGAGTCGTCGTCGGCAATGACCGACGTGGCGCTGAGCGGGTTCATGACGGCGACCAGTGGATGAATCACTATCGCGAGCGTAGCGACGCAGCGACCGTCCTGTCAATGCCGCAAGGGTTTTCCAGGGCTCTTCTGGCCATCGTACCGACCGGCGGTCAGACTCGGGGAACAAGCGGCAGCGGCAAGCGCACGAGCGGCAGACGGGAACAGCAGCAAGCTCAGCCGTCGGGCGGACGCACCAGAAAACCGTTCATCAGCGGATCGCGGCCGTCCAGTATCCAGGTCGAGTAGCCACAGACATGGGCCGAGCCCGAGATCTGTGGCACCACGGCAGGCAGCCCGCTCACGACGGTTTCGTGCAATATCCGGGCGCTCATGATGGTGCCGATCACCGATTCATTGATCAAAAGCTCATTCAGCGCCAATTGACCGCGTTGGTACAACTGCGCGGCCCGACCGGCAGTGCCCGACCCGGTCGCTGAGCGATCGATCTGGCGGTCGGCAAACACGCAGCAATTGGCCTGCGTGGAACCGGCGTGGCGTGGTGGCCCGTCGATGATGGTGCCGTAAATGTGGTTGATCTGCGGGATCTGCGGATGCACCACCGGGCAGGCCAGGTTCGCCGCCGTCTTCACCTGAGCGCCGAACCGGGTCAATGCCTCGATCTGGCTTTCGCGAATCTGCAGCGCGTGCGGCTCACCGCAGGTATAGAAGTAGAAGGCACCGCCGTAGGCGATGTCGCCGGTCACTGCGCCGAAGTCGGGCGTCACCACCGTAACATCACGCTGATAGATGAACGACGGCACATTGATGAAGCGCACGCTGTTGGCATGCAGGCCGTCCCACTGCACGAAGGCTTCGATGAAGCCGCAGGGTGCATCGATGCCCACGCGGGTTTCCGGCTGCTGGCGCTGCACCCAGCCCAGCTCCACGGCCGCTGTGGCCAGCGCGATGACGCCGTGCCCACAGTGATCGCTATAGCCTGCGTTGTGCAGGAAAATGACGCCGAAGTCGGCCTCGGGCGACACGGGCGTGGTCAGGTAGCCGCCGTACATGTCCGCATGGCCGCGGGGCTCGAGCATCAACGCCCGGCGGATGTCGTCGGCGTTCTCCAGCAACCAGGCGCGCCGCGCGACGATGCTGTCACCCGGCAGGCGCGGCAAACCCGAGGTGATGATGCGAAACGGTTCGCCACCGGTGTGTGTGTCCACGGTGGTGATGGTGCGGGTGATCTGCATAACGATGCTCTCAGCGAATCATTCGGCCGTCCGGTCTGGCCCGATACCGGGCGGCGACCGCCTGAAACGCACGTCCGGCGCGGATCAGCCGATCTTCCGAATAGTACCGGCCGGTCAATTGCACGGCCAATGGCGTCTTGCGGCTCGACGTGTCTGCTTGAAGGGCAATCGAGAGATTGCCGGATAGGTCGATATGCCCGGTGGCGCCGTGAACCGGATCAATGCCGACAGGGCGGCCGGTCATGGCATCGTGGACGGCGAGCGCATCCTGGGAACCGGAGTTGGCGCAGGCTGCCAACCGATCCGGCAGATCGTCTTTGCCCGGAGCTCGTCGTCGGCATCTGCACGACTGTCAACCGCATCGGCAATCTAATCCAGCATTGCCCAGATGAGCAGCATGATGCTATTTCCGCCCCAGCGCGTGTTCGACTCTGAACCGATTCAGTTCAGGTTGATACCAGTTGACTGAAGATCGCCGTTTAGACGGCTGCCGGAAGAATTCGTCGCCACCTGTTTGATCACCTCACAAAAAGGACCATTCGTAAGAGTGTGTGGGCGCCGAAGAATCGCGTAGGCTCGACATCGGCGCACACAATCGCAAAAGCGTGGTGCCTCATTGGTTGTGTAGGCGTAGAATTTCGCTATCTAGAATCGGAAAAGTGTGTTGAAAAGACGCCATCATGATCCAGATCAGTCAGGAGTCGTTGAAACCACTTGCCAGCAAGTACATCTGGTGGAAAACGCCAGAAGAAGCCGTAGTCATGCCTGAACG
>JAKEGN010000084.1 GCA_022615525.1 Woeseiaceae bacterium | reverse complement strand
TCGTCACGCTATGCAGCCATTCTGTACCAAGAAACACGACCCGCGTAGCCGGCTTGGCTTCCGCGGGCACCTGCGCTACAAATGCCCGCAACAATTAACGCAGTCGCGGGCCTCCGGTTGACCTGCAGCGAGAATCAAATGTCCGCTCCCAGCCACGACTCTACTGCCCGCGCCATACTCTATGCGTTCCTTGCCAACCTCGGCATCGCGATTGCCAAGAGCTGGGCCGCCTGGCTCACCGGTTCGGGCAGCATGCTGGCCGAGGCCATACATTCCTACGCCGACTCCGGCAACCAGGTGCTCCTCTACCTCGGGCTGAGGCAGTCGACCAGGGCACCCAACGCCGAACACCCGCTGGGCTACGGCAAACTGAACTATTTCTGGAGCTTCATCGTCGCGATGTTGTTGTTCACGCTGGGCGGACTGTTTTCCGTTTACGAGGGGATACACAAACTGATGCAGCCCGAGCCGCTGACCATGGCCTGGGTCGCGCTACTGGTACTCGGGGTCGCCATCGTTCTGGAGACCTTTTCCTTGCTGGGTTGCCTCCGGGAGGTCCGGCATATTCGAGGCGAGCGTCCGTTTCGCGACTGGCTCCGGCATACGCGAAATTCTGCGCTGGTCGTGGTACTCGGGGAGGACGTTGCCGCACTGGTCGGGCTGGTGCTCGCATTCGCTTTCGTGTCGCTGGCAGCGTTGACCGGCAACACCGTGTTCGATGCCGTGGGTTCGATTTGTATCGGCATCGTGCTGCTGACCATCTCCGTGTTCCTGGTCGTGCGCGTCCAGTCGCTGCTGGTGGGCCGTTCCGCCGATCCGCAAATTCAGCAATCCATCGCGGAAACCATCCGCCGGTACCCGGACATCGAGGAAGTCTTCAACACCATCACCATGCAATTCGGTCCGGACACCATGCTGGCCGCAAAGATCCGCTTGAAATCCGGTCTCGATATCGACCGGGCCGTTGCGTTGATCAATGGTCTGGAAGAGGAACTCAAGGCACACATTCCCGAACTTCGCTGGTGCTTCATAGAGCCGGACACCGCAGATTGAGACGTGATTTGCAAAGTGCTGTGCTCTCTTTCGCGGCGTGCCTTCAGGCGCTCTGCTGGAAGATGTGCACGTCCCTTTGCGGAAACGGAATGCTGATGCCTTCCTTGTCGAAACGTTTCTTGATGGCTTCCGTAAGACCGAATTTCACGTCCCAGTAGTCGCCGGCGCTGACCCAGGGCCTGACCACGAACACAACGCTGCTTTCGCCAAGGCCCGACACCGCGATCTGGCATTCCGGATGGCGCAGTACACGCGAATCGGCGCTGGTCACTTCCTGCAAGGCCTTTCTTACCTTGTCGATGTCGTCGGCGTAACTCACGCCGACTTCGAGATCGACGCGCCGGGTGGTGTTCGCATTGTAGTTGGTGATGATGCTGCTCATGATCTGGCCGTTCGGGATGATGATCTGCTTGTTGTCCGCCGTTTGCAGGATCGTCGTCAGCACCTGCACCTGCAGCACCGAGCCTGCGACTCCGGCAGCTTCCACCCAGTCACCGACTTTGTATGGCCGGAACAGGACGATCAGCACGCCGGCGGCAAAGTTGGACAGCGAACCCTGCAGAGCCAGGCCGACAGCAAGGCCCGCGGCGCCGATCAGGGCGATTAGGGAAGTGGTCTCTACGCCGATCTTGGTGATTGCGGCGATGATGACGAAGGCCATCAGACCCCACTGCAAAAGGCTGCTGACGAAGCTCACCAGTATCGGGTCGACCGACTGGCTCTCCATCACCTTGCGGACGCCCTTGGTCAGTATCCGAGCCACGGCGCGGCCGACATAGAAAATGACGATGGCGGCCAGCAGGTTGAGCCCCAGGTCAAGACCCGTGGTCTGCAGCTCGCCGAACAGTTTGGCCCAGTCGATGTCGAGGCCCGGTATTTTTATTTCATTCATTGATTATTTCCTGGCGTATGTTCTTCAAGGAATCCGGAGCGGGAAAGTATACCGAAGAGCGTGCAGCCGAATTACGTTGACACCGCGAATTGCACGGGATGCCGATAGAAAATGTAGGAGCGCGCATTGCGCGCGACGCCGTTTCGAAGCGACCGATGTCCGTCGTCCGGCTGCGAGCAATATTTACATCAATTCGGCCGGCACTGAAACAAATGCCCCACGGCCAGGTTCCAATCCATTTTGTCACCGGCCCTCCAGTTGGGCACGCAGGTGGTGTCGTCGATCTCGATGTCCTGCATGTGCGAGACCATCCAGTCCTCGATCGTTGCATTATCCGGTAACGGGGTCGGCAGCACGTAAGTGCCGAGTACTTGCTGACGGGTATCGCGGAAAGTCACGCGACCGTTCGCGTCCTTCTCGCAGGCAAATCCCCCCTCGTGCACCAGCCGGTGATGATGCCGGCAGAGTTGCACCAGGTTGTCGAGACTGGTCTCGCCACCGTTCGCCCAGTGCTCGATGTGGTGGCCGTCGATATAGAAGGTGTTGGTGCAACCGGGAAAGCGGCAGCCGTCGTCCCTGGCGCGTAAAGCACGCCGCATGGCGGGCGGAATGACCCGGGATTTGCGGCCGAT
>JAKEGN010000424.1 GCA_022615525.1 Woeseiaceae bacterium | reverse complement strand
TGGGTTTGCAGGGTCTTCAGCAGTTCGTCGAGGTTGCTGCCCTGCTTGGCCGACACCGGGACGATCTCGGCGAACGCATGCGCAGCGGCAGCTTCCTGCAGATACGCCATCAGTTCAGCGCGATCCTTGACCTGATCGATCTTGTTCACCACCAGGATCAGCGGACGATCCCGGGGCAGCAATTCCATGACCTGGCGATCCTCTTTCTTCAGCCGCCCGGCTTCCACCAGCATCATCACCACGTCGGTATCCGACAGGGTTTCGCGCACGCGCTTGTTCATCGCGCGGTTCATCATGCTGCTGTGGCGCGTCTGGAAGCCCGGCGTGTCGACGAACACGAACTGCGCCTCGCCGGTGGTGTGGATGCCCATCACCCGGTGACGCGTGGTTTGCGCCTTCCTCGAGGTGATGCTGACCTTCTGCCCGACAATGCGGTTGAGCAGCGTCGATTTGCCGACGTTGGGGCGTCCGACGATGGCGATCAGGCCGCACTTGTATTCGCTCATGGCAGGGTCTCGCTCACTTCTGTAGTTGCTCACACGCAAGCCGTGCTGCTTCCTGCTCGGCGGCTCGGCGGCTCTTGCCGACGCCGCGCGTGCTCAGCGCCGGCCGGCTCAGCACGCACTCGACGATAAAGCTCTGGTCGTGCGCCTCGCCCTGGGTATCGACCAGCTGATAATCCGGCAGCGGCATGCGGCGCGACTGCAGCATTTCCTGCAACTGGGTCTTGGGATCCTTGCCCGAGGCCCTGGGGTCGATTCTTGCCACCAGCGGGTCGAACAGTCCGCGCACCACGCGCTGTGCCGCGTCGAATCCTGCTTCCAAAAAAATCGCGCCAAACAGCGATTCGAGCGCATCGGCAAGGATCGAGGGGCGACGAAAGCCGCCGCTTTTGAGTTCGCCCTCGCCGAGGCGCAGGCTGTCGCCCAGTTTCAGCGCAACCGCGATGTCGGCCAGGGTTTCCTGCCGGACCAGGTTGGCGCGCAGGCGCGACAGGCTGCCTTCGGGCAAATCGGGGAACGTGTCGTAGAGCGCCCGGGCAACCGTACAGTTCAGCACCGAGTCGCCGAGAAATTCGAGTCGTTCGTTATTGAGCGCGCCATGACTGCGATGCGTCAGCGCCTGGGTCAGCAGGTCGGGGCGAACAAAGGTATAGCCCAGCGCCTGCTGCAGGCGCTGGTTCAGCAAGGCGTTATTCAACCTGGACGGGGGCGGCGTTGGGGTCGCTGCTGGCACTGAAATCGACCACCAGGCTGACGTTGCCGACCAGCTTGGTACGGAATTCGTAATCGGCGGTAATCACCGGGACGCCGCCGCTGCGATCGATGGAGAGGTCTCCAGGCTTGACCACCGTGACATAGCCGACGCTGGCGCGATTCGCGAAGTCATTGCGGATCTCGCCATTGCCTTTCGACCGTATATCGGACTCCTGACCCATCGTGGCGAGAATCTTCTTCACCGAAAAAAACTCGATGTAGGCCGGCACCAGTTTCATTGCCAGCATCGCCACCACCACCAGCACGACGGCGACGAACAGGAAGCCGAACATGGTCAGGCCGCGTTGCCGTTTCTTCATTTGAGTCGGGTAATGCATGCAGTCTCCTTATCGAATGGTGGTGCCGATGCGGCCGAAATCGTCGAAGTTCATCCAGATGAAGAAGGCCTTGCCGACGATGTTCCTGTCCGGGACGAAACCCCAGTAACGGCTGTCGTTGCTGGCGTCACGGTTGTCGCCCATCATAAAATATTGACCTTGCGGAACCTTGCAGACGAAGCCCTCGCCCTCGGCATTGTAGGAGCAGTTCTCACGGTAGGGGAAGTCCACCACCTGCGGCGGATAGACCGCGGGTTTGCCCGGCTCGGTCATCATGGTGTGGCCGACGCCGTTGAGATGCTCCTGATACACCATGGCGGTGATGTAATTGAGACCGTTGCCGACATAACTGTAGGTTCCGGTGCTGGCGGTACGTACCGGCTTGCCGTTGATGCTGAGCTGCTTGTCGCGATATTCGACCACGTCGCCCGGCACGCCGATCACGCGCTTGATGTAATCGAGGCCGGGATCGGCCGGGTAGCGGAACACCATGACGTCGCCGCGCTCGGGGTTGTTCAGCTCGACCACTTTCCGGTTGATCACCGGCAGGCGGATGCCATAGGTGTATTTGTTGACCAGGATGAAGTCGCCGATCAGCAGCGTCGGCATCATCGAACCCGAAGGAATCTTGAACGGCTCGACCAGGAAGGAACGCAACCCGAACACCACCAGGATAACCGGGAAAAAACTCCTGGCATATTCGACCAGCAGCGGTTCCCGTGCGTCCTTGTCGCGGTAGCGTCTGAGCAGCAGCACGTCGAGCAGCCAGATGCCGCCGGTGACGGTCAGCGCAATGAACAGGATGAGCGCAAAATTCATGATTACTTGTCCGAGACCTGGAGGATCGCAAGAAAGGCTTCCTGCGGAATTTCGACGTTGCCGACCTGCTTCATGCGGCGCTTGCCGGCCTTCTGTTTTTCCAGCAGCTTCTTCTTGCGCGTGATGTCGCCGCC
>JAKEGN010000423.1 GCA_022615525.1 Woeseiaceae bacterium | reverse complement strand
GCAGCAGCACGCCGCCGGCCGCGGTAATGGCCGGCACCGTGAGCTGCACCAGCGCCGCCCGCAGCGAACTCAGGTAGCTCAACGCGGTGTACCAGATGACGTAGCCGAGCCCCGAGGTCAGCGCCCCGGAACAGACCGCGAGCAGCATCCCTGGTGCTTGCGGCCAGCCATCTGCGAAGTCCGCGGCAAGCAGCGGAAGCGCAAGGACAACCGAGCGCAGGAAGTTGGCCGACGTGGCAGCGAGCGCATCGGCTTCTTTCTTGCCGAGGATCGAATAAACACCCCAGGCGATGCCGGCAGTGGCCATCAGCGTTGCAGCGGGGATGGACGGTGCCGCAGCTCCCGGCAACAACAACGCTATGAGCCCGGCGATGGCGCAAACCCACCCCAGCAGCTCCACAGCCGTCGGCCGGTCGCCCCGGGACAAGGCGAACGCAATCATGGTGCCCTGCACGCAGCCGAACAGGACGAGTGCGCCGGTGGCTGCAACGAGATTGACATACGCGTAAGAGAAACAGGCCGCATAGACAAACAGCATCGCGGCAGCGAGCCAGCTGCCGCGCCTGAGGACCGGCACGCCGCGGCGCACGATCGCGCAGATCAGTGCGAGCACTATCGCGCCGGATGTCAGCCTTACGGCGGTGAACGAGGCGGGGTCGATGGACCCGCTGTCGAGTGCCAGCCGGCACAGGATCGAATTGCCGGCGAAAGCCAGCATCGCAATCACCGTGGCAGCGATCGCAGTGATCGTGCGCGGCCGGGTCGCCGCGCTCAGAACATCTCGCTCGGGCCCGGCGCGTCCTCGGCCGGTTTATCGCGGCTCGCAATGAAGTCGCCGGTGATCATCTTGTCGTAGCTCAGGCCCGGGCCGACCATGGGATATACGCCCGCATCCGGATCGATGATGACCTCGAGGAACGCCGGGCCAGGAAAGCGTATGAACTCGCCGATGACCTGCTCGAGGTCCTCCTTCCTGTCGAGTCTCCTCGCAAAGGTGAAACCATCTGCCTCTGCCGTTCGCACGAAGTCCTTGCGATGCAGCGACTTGTCGCTGCCGGACATGCGCCCCTTGTAATAGAGCTTCTGCCATTGGCGAACCATGCCGTCGCCGAAATTGTTCAGTACGATGACCTTGATCGGCAGCCCGTAAGTGGTTGCTGTTTCGAGCTCGCCGATGTTCATGCGCATGCTGCCGTCGCCGTCGATGTCTATCACCAGGCGGTCACGGCGTGCGAATTGTGCCCCGATGGCAGCGGGCAGGCCGAAACCCATCGTTCCCATGCTGCCCGACGTCAGCCACAGGCGTGGTTCGCGAAAGTCGAAATACTGCGCGGCCCACATCTGGTGCTGCCCGACGCCTGTCGCGATGATCGCTTCTCCACGCGTCAAGCGATTGATCTCCTCGATCACCGCGCAGGGCTGGATCAGTTTGCTGTTGCGGTCGTAGTTAAGCGCATGCCTTGATTTGAGCACGGCAATCTCGGCGTGCCAGGCCGTGTATTCCTTGTTGAAACCGATACGCTTGCCGTACGCCAGCAAGTCGTCGAGGTCGCGCGCGAGAATGCCGACCTGGTGCCAGTTGACTCGCTTCACCTTGCCGATTTCCGATACATCGATGTCGAAATGGGCGATGTATTTCGCCCTTGGCGCAAAATGCGCCGGATCGCCGGCTACCCGGTCGTCGAAGCGGGCGCCGATTGCGATCAGCAGGTCGCAGTCCTCTACGGCATAGTTCGCGAACGCCATACCGTGCATGCCCAGCATGTGCAGGGACAGTGGATGCGTCGTGTCGCTCGCACCGAGCGCCATCAATGTCGTGGCAACCGGTATGCCGTACGCATTGGCGAAATGCCTCATCGCCTTCGTCGCATTACCGTTGATCACACCGCCGCCAGCGTAGATCAGCGGTCGTTCGGACACGGCCAGCATGGCGTAGAGACGCTGGCAGGCCTCGTCGGTCAGGCGATTGTCGATAACCGCCTGCAGCCGTGCGCGATAGCCGGTTAGCGGAAGGGTGCCCGTGCCGTAGAATTCCACTTCCCGGTTCTGTATGTCCTTCGGTATGTCGACCACCACCGGACCGGGCCGGCCGGTACGCGCCAGCTCGAAAGCGGCACGCACGGTGGCCTCAAGCCGGCCTGCATCGGTAACCAGGAAAATGTGCTTAGCGACCGCACCCATGATGGCCGAGACCGGCGCTTCCTGGAAGGCGTCGGTGCCGATCGCGTGCGTCGGCACCTGGCCGCAGATGACGACGATCGGCACCGAGTCGGCCATGCAATCGCGTACCGGTGTGACCGTGTTGGTTGCACCGGGCCCGGAGGTCACCATGACGACGCCCACCTTGCCGCTCGCACGGGCATAGCCGGCGGCCATGAACCCGGCGCCCTGTTCGTTCGCCGGTACGATCAGCGGGATAGGTGAGCGGCCGTCGGCTTTGCGATTGGCATCGTTGTAGCGAAATACGGCATCGTAGGTTGGCAGTATCGCGCCGCCGCTGTAGCCGAAAATCGTATCGACCCCTTCGTCGGCCAGCACTTGCACGACGATATCGGCACCGGTCATGCGCGTGCCGGCGAGCGGGTGTTGCCGGTTCCGGTCGGCCGGCTGCTGGATGTTCATAGTGGACGCTGCGACGTACGTAAGTGCTGGTTTTTCCGGCAGTGTTTACCAATTTTTATTGCATTGCAATACTCGAACAACTCAGCCAACATCGATTCACCGTATCGCTTTGATTGTTTCATTCGAATTCATTCATACACCCGGAACAGCGGAACATGCGTCACGTCATTTCGGTCCTGCTGCAAAACGAAGTCGGCGCGCTGACCCGCATGACGGGACTTTTCGCCACGCGCGGCTACAATATCGATTCGTTGAATGTTGCGCCAACGGACAATCCCGCGGTGTCCAGGGTGACGCTCGTCATCGAAGGCTCGGACGCGGCCATCGCGCAGCTGAATACGCAACTCGCCAAGCTCGTCGACGTGGTCAACATTCACGACATGACGCTCGGCGAGCATTTCGAGCGCGAGCTGGCGATCGTAAAACTCAAACTCGCGACCGGCGGCTATGCCAGGGTGCTGAAGCTCGCGTCGGATTTCGGCGCTGAAATACTCGACGACGCACAGAACAGCTGCACCATCCAGCTGACCGGGCGACTCGCGGACATCGACGCGTTCGTCAAACGCGCGGCGGAGATCGGCACGCTGTCGGCGGTCGCCCGCAGCGGCAGCGTTGCGGTGTCGAAGGGAGAGGTGATCTTGTCTTCCTACGCCAGGATCCACCGCCTCACCGGCTGAGGAAGCAATGCATGACCGGCAACGCACTGTCAGACTTCCGGCGCATCGTCATCAAGATCGGATCGGCGATATTGATGGACCAAGAGCGACGCTTGCTTGCCGACTGGCTTGCAGGGTTGGCGGAGGACATTGCCGGTTTGCGACGTGCAGGCAAACAGGTACTCATCGTAACCTCGGGTGCGGTTGCGATCGGCGGTCGCATTCTGAAAATTCATCCGCGGCGATCGCGCCTCGAGGAATTGCAAGCTGCGGCAGCCGCCGGCCAGGTGCGCCTTGTGAACGCGTACCAGGAAGCGCTGTCACGGCACGGCATCACGGTGGCGCAAATCCTGCTGACTCCCGACGATACCGAGATTCACCGTCGATTCCTGAATGCGCGTGGCACGTTGGAAAAGCTGCTCGAGCACGAGGTCGTACCCGTGATCAACGAGAATGACACGGTGGCAACGGATGAGCTGCGCTATGGCGACAACGATCGCCTCGCCGCACGGGTGGCGCAACTGGTGATGGCGGATGGCCTGGTGCTGCTGTCCGACATCGACGGCTTTTATACCGCGGATCCTCGCAGGCACACCGATGCCGAACACCTGCCGCTGGTCCACGGGATTACGGACGAGATGTTCGAGATGGCCGGCGCGGCAGGGAGCGCCGTCGGCAGCGGCGGAATGTTGACGAAACTTCTTGCGGCGAAGATAGCAATGCGCGCCGGATGTTCGACGGTACTGGCATCGGGCACCGTCGAGCGGCCGTTGCACGCACTGATGAGCGGCGGCAAATGCACCGTGTTCCTGGCAGGCAATACGCCGGCCGCGGCACGCAAGCAATGGCTGGCGGGAATCCTGGAAGTGCGCGGCGAATTGCGGCTCGATGCCGGCGCGGTGGCCGCGTTACGCGACGGCAAGAGCCTGCTGCCGGTCGGACTCGTCGAGGTCATTGGCAATTTCCGGCGCGGTGACGCGGTGACCCTGGTCGACCCCGGCGGCGCGGAACTCGGCAGGGGACTCGCTGCGTATTCGAGCGAAGAGGCCAGTGCCATCCGCGGCCGGCAATCGGAGCAGATCGAATCCATACTGGGCTATCGCGGTCGCTCGGTCCTGGTGCACCGCGACGACCTGGTCTGGTTTGGTAGCCAAGAAAATGCGTGACCGTGAGACGAACGAGCTGCAGGTTCCGTCGCCGATTGCCGCGCAAATGGAGCTCATGGGCCGGGCAGCGCGGGAAGCCGCTCTGTCGCTTGCGGCATGCAGCGCAGCGCAACGCAATGCCGCTTTGCGAGCCTCGGCAGAAGCCCTGCAACAGCAGCGGGACGAGGTCTTGCAGGCCAATGCCGGAGACGTCCGGGAAGCGAGGCGACAGGGACTCGGTGCCGCGCTGCTCGACCGGCTGAAGCTCGATGCCGGTCGCGTCGATGCAATGGCGCAGGGCTTGCTGACTGTTGCAGATTTACCCGATCCGCTCGGCCGCAAGCTGGGCGAGTGGTCACGGCCGAACGGCCTGTTGATACAGAGAGTTGCTGTACCGCTGGGCGTCATCGGCATCGTGTATGAAAGCCGGCCGAACGTAACCGCGGACGCGGCAGGCCTGTGCCTAAAATCCGGCAACGCCGTGATCCTGCGCGGCGGGTCGGAGAGCCTGCAATCGAACCTCGCGATTCATCGTTGCCTTCAGCTTGGGTTGAAGTCGGCCGGCATCACGCCGGCGGCAGTGCAAATCGT
>JAKEGN010000422.1 GCA_022615525.1 Woeseiaceae bacterium | reverse complement strand
GGCATCCAGTGTGATGAACACCGCCGGCTGACCCTCGCTGAAGCCAGCCTCGGCATGAATGATCTGGTCGCCTGATGCGATGACATCGCGCTTCAGTATCTGCGAGGGTATGCCTTCGCGACCGGGGTAACGCCGCGAACCCGGGCTGTTGCCGACGGTGTCCACCAGCCGGAACTCCAGCGTGGCGGTTGCCGTCAGGATTTCGTCGAGCTGATTCGGATCCTGCACGCCGGGCAGCTGCACGACGATGCGGTCAACGCCCTGCCGCTGTACCAGCGGCTCGGTCACGCCGAGCTGGTCGACACGATTGCGCAATGTTGTGATGTTCTGTTCGATCGCGAAATCCTGACGCGCCCGAACCTGGGTTTCACTCATGCGCAGCTGCAGTGATCGCCCGTCCGTTCCATCGATGACCAGCAATTCCGGATCGGCCTCCTGTACGATGTCGCGGACTGCTTCGACATCGCTTTCGGACTGGAGGCGAATGGTAATGGCGCCATTGTCCACGTCCACTCGATGGCGGATGCGCGCATCGCGAAGACGGTTTTCGAGATCCTGCTGGTAGCCGTTAAGGCGGCTCGCGATCGCATCTTCCATGTCGACTTCGAGCAGTACGTAAACGCCGCCGCGCAGGTCGAGACCGAGGCTCATCGGTCGCAGGCCGATCTCGCGCAGCCACGCCGGGAGCTTCGGCGCCAGCGTCAACGCGACCGTCGCTTCGCTTTGAAACCGTGGGCGTAACTGCTCGGCGGCGGACAGTTGCTCCTCGACATTGTGAAAGCGAAATACCGCGCGCCCGTCCTCGATGTACGCCGCCTCCGGCATGATGTCCCGACTGGCTAGCGCAGCGGCGAACGACTCAAGGCGCGATTCGTCGATATCACGGCCATTGGCATCCGCGAGCTGCAGTGCAGGGACCGTACCGTAGAGATTCGGCAGGGCGAGCAGCACGCCCGCCAGGAAAACGACGAGCACGAGCACATTCACCCATGTCGGATAGCGGTTCATCGGTTCAATGTCTCAGGTCCGGCCGGAAGCTGACGATGCGCTGGGGGCTTGAGTTGCCGCCGCGTCACGCGGCGTCAATAGTGCCCTTCGGTACCACGGCCGAAACCGTGGATTTCTGCACCTTGATTTCGACGTTGTCGGCGATCTGCAAGGTCGCGTAATGCTCGCTGACTCCGGTGACTTTGCCGAGGATGCCACCGGCCGTCAGCACCTCGTCGCCGGTCGACAACGCTGCGACGAGCGCGGCATGCGTTTTTTGTCGCTTTTGTTGCGGGCGAATCAGCAGAAAATAAAATGCCGCGAAGATCACTAGCATCGGCAGGAGGAAGCCGAGCGGATCACCCTGTTGTGCGCCCTGCGCATGTGCGGAGCTGATCAAAAAGTCCATAATCTTCCAGTTTCTCAGGCACTTGCCGCCTGAGCCTCAAAAAAATAGCGCGCCATTATGGCACAGGAAGCAAAGACGTGGGGCCCCGCTGCATCGATTCAAGCGTGGGAACAGGCGCGGGAACCCGGGCGAGCGCGTCCGGTACCGGCGCGCCTACTCGACGCCGGCCTCCCCGTAGCTGGCGGCGGTCTCACTGCGCAACGCGGCCAGGGTGCCGCGGTCGATCGCGTCGCGGATGGCTTCCATCAGGCGCTGGTAGTAATGCAGATTGTGCAGCGTGGCGAGCCGCGGACCGAGTATCTCGCCGCATTTTTCCAGGTGCCGCAAATAAGCGCGACTGTAGTTCCTGCAGGTGTAGCAGTCGCAGGATGGGTCTATCGGTCCCGTGTCCCTGGCGTATTGCGCGTTGCGTATCTTCACCACACCGGTAGACGTGAACAGCTGGCCGTTTCGCGCATGTCGGGTTGGCATGACGCAATCGAACATGTCGATGCCACGCAGCACCGAATCGACGATGTCGAGCGGTGTGCCGACGCCCATCAGGTAACGTGGCTTGTCGGCCGGCATCGACGGCATCAGGTGATCGAGCACACCGATCCGTTCGGTTTCAGGTTCGCCGACCGCAAGCCCGCCCACGGCGTAACCGTCGAAACCGATCGCAACCAGGCCCGCCAGGGACGCATCGCGCAAATGGCGGTGCACCCCGCCCTGCACGATACCGAACAGCGCCTCGCCCCGGTCCGGTTCCAGCCGTTTGAGTTCGTCGAAATGCCGCCGGCTGCGAGCCGCCCACCGCAATGACAACTTCATGGACGCACTTGCGTGCTCTTCGGTCGCGGGATAATGCGTGCATTCGTCAAAGATCATCGCAACATCTGCATTGAGATCGTGCTGCACCTGCATCGAGCGTTCCGGCGTGAGCAGGACCTCGTCGCCATTGACCGGCGAGCGGAATTTCACGCCCTCTTCGTCGAGCTTGCGCATCGCCGCGAGCGAGAAGACCTGGAAACCGCCGGAGTCGGTGAGTATCGGGCCGGGCCAGTGCATGAACTCGTGCAGCCCGCCATGCAGGCGAATAACGTCGGTGCCCGGGCGCAGCATCAGGTGGAAGGTATTACCGAGGATCATGTCGGCGCCGTCGGCGCTGACTTCCTCCGGCGTCACGCTCTTGACCGTGCCGTAGGTACCCACCGGCATGAATGCCGGCGTTCGTACGTTGCCGCGCCGGAATCGCATGACCCCGCGTCTCGCGGCAGCACTGGTCGAGAATATTTCGAATTTCATGACGGCGCGTTGCCCGGTGGCAAGAGAAGCATCGCATCACCGTAACTGAAGAAGCGGTATTGTGCAGCCACGGCATGGCGGTAAGCCCGCAGCACGAACTCCCGGCCGGCAAATGCCGCCACAAGCATGAGCAGCGACGACCGGGGCAGGTGGAAGTTGGTCAACAACGCATCGACGCAGCGAAACCGGTACCCCGGCCGGATGAACAGGTCCGTCTCTCCCTGCATGGGCTGGATGCTGCCGCCGGCCGCTGCGGATTCCAGTGCGCGTGCCGAGGTCGTGCCGACCGCGATCACCCGGCCGCCGCGCTCTCGCGCCCGGTTGACCGCAACACAAACGGACGCGTCTACCGTCACAGCTTCACTGTGCAGGCGATTTGCGTCTATGGATTCCTGGCGAAGATTCTGGAACGTTCCTGCGCCGACGTGCAGGGTGACGAACGCATGCGTTGCCCCCTGATTCAGTGTCTCCTGCAACAGCTCGTTGTCGAAATGCAGGCCCGCCGTCGGCGCCGCCACCGCCCCCGCCTGTTTCGCGTAGACGGTCTGGTAGCGCTCGCTGTCGTCGGGGTGAGCATCCCGGCCAAGGTACGGAGGCAACGGTACTTCGCCGTGTTGCTCCAGGTAGGTGAGAACCGGCGTGGAAAACTCGAGACCGAAGAATTCGCCGTCACGGCCGGTCACCGTTGCAGTAACCCCGGCGGGCAGCCGGAGCTCCGTACGCGTCACCGGTGTCTTGCTGGCGCGCAGCTGCGCGAGGGCGCAGGTTTCGCCGGTAATACGTTCGAGCAGTATTTCGACCTTCCCGCCGGAAGTCTTGCGGCCGTGAATCCGTGCCCGGATCACGCGCGTGTCGTTGAATACCAGCAGGTCGCCCGGCCGCAGAATTCGCGGCAGGCTGGCAAATCCGCTGTCGACGAACGCCCCGCTCGCTGCGTCGGCGACCAGCAGCCGGCTGTCGCGCCGATTGTGCGGTGGAAAACGCGCGATCAGTTCATTCGGCAGCTCGTAATCGAAATCGGACAATTGCATGGGCGCGCATGGTAGCAGAGCCCCGGCCGATTGCCGCCCGAGTCAAATCCCCGGCTGCAAAGATCTTCAGGTGCGCTCGTCGACTTTCGCCGGGGGCGCTGCAGGGGCCGCGGGCACCGCCATGACCGCCCGCGGGGCGATCACGACCCCGGTCCGGCTCTGGCGGTTGTCCGGCATCTCCACACTGAGCGTCTGCCGCTTCCGCTCGCGCATGATCTCGATCTCGAATTTCTCGCCCGTCTGATACGAACCAAGGATGCGCATGGCGTGCGAGACCGATGTCGGCTCGCGTCCGTCGATGCGCTGGATCACATCGCCATCCTCCAGCTTGAAGCTCTCGTTCTCCGGAGCTCGAACGACCAGCAAACCCTTGTCCGTGCCGAAGTACTTGCCGAGCTTTTCAGTCAGGGTCACGAGTTCCATGTCGCCAAAGCCACTGCCCCTGGGAAACCATACCCAGCTTTCGGCACCGGGCATCACGCGCTCCATCGGCGCGACCGGTGCCGCAAAACCGAAACTCGGGCCGTCGAATGAGAATGAGCTGCCCATGCGCGGCGACACCTCAATGTTTCCGGCCTTGCCATCGCGCAGGTAATCGACCTTCAGCTCGTCCCCTTCCTCGACACCCGCCATGAAATCGAGCAACTTGCGATCCGCCTCGGCGGCGCTTTCGGCAGTCATCGACTCGCCGTTGATGGCGGTTATGGTGTCGCCCGCGCGCAGCCCCGAATCATCGGCCGCACCACCAGGCGACACGCCCAGAATCTGCACGCCCGGTACCGGCCCCGGCTCGTCGCTGCCTATGGTTACGCCCAGCCGCGGCCGTTGTTCGATGTGAATTTTCCGGTTGAATTCCGCAACGCGCGGCAACTGCCTTGAACTCAGCTCCGCGATCTGCCGGGCCGCCTCCGCCAGCTGTTGCTCCGCTTCGCGCATGCGTTCCTCGATCTCCGCCTGCTCTTGCCGGAGTTCGGCCTGGCGCCTCTCGACGTCTGCCTGTGCCTCGGGCTGCTGTGCCAGCGCCGGCCCCGTCAGCAGAAGTACCGCCAGTGCCAACAGAGATTTCCCGCTGTTATCCATCTACTCACTCCTCGGCGGCCGCATTCGGAATTCGCGCCGCCCAATTACCAATTTGCAATTCCGATCAGAACGAACTGCGCTGTGCCTGCGCATAGCGCAACCGCACGAGCGAATTCATGAGCCGCACCCGCTCGCGCCAATATGCCTCGCTTTGTGCCGCTGTCAGTTGATTGCCCGAATCATTCAAAACCGAATCGATCGTCGCTATCCGGTCTTCGAGATCCAGGATGGTCGCCGCCGTGCCCGCCTGTACCAGCTGCGGCTGCTCCGGCAATGCACGCAAGTTGCTCTCGAGTTCACGTGAACGCACCATCAACGCATTCACCGCGCGCAGTTGATTGACGCTTGCTGACTCACCTGTCGCTTCCTGGTACGGCGGCTCCGTGGAGAACACATTGCCCGGCACCTGCGCCTCCGGCGCCAGCGGCAGCCGCAATGCGAACAGGGCGACCGCAGCTGCAATCGCTGCGCCCGCCAGCCACTTCATCGGCTGGCCCAGGCGCTTGGCGGCGAACAATCCTTCGGCCCTGGCCTGCGCTTCGATCCGTTGCCAGATGGCACGCGGCGGCGGGGTATCCGGGAGTTCCCGGAGCTTCCGCTGCAACAAATCGCGATGCGCCATGTTGAGTCCACAAATCATCGGGTCGTCCTGTAATTTCGTGCCATCGGTCATAAAGATTCGCCTGCTGTCTAATTCGTCGCATTGCACGAACCGAATGCGGCATCATCTGCCGCGTCGATGCGCGCTCCTTCGTCAAGCAACGGGCGCAACCGCTGATAGGCTCGTGACAATTGCGACTTCGAGAAGCTTTCGGTCTTGCCCATGAGGTCGGCGATTTCCTTGTGCGTGAATCCCTCGACGTCATGCAGCCACACGACGGTGCGGCTGATCGCCGGCAGATTCGCAAGTGCCGCATCCAGATCCATCGCTTCATCCGGCGACGAGAACTCCGAGTGTCCTTCCGCCTGGACCGCAGCGGCCTCGTCAAAGTCATCGTCCAGGCTCTGGCCCCGGCTGTGCCAGGCGGACCGCAGGTACATGAGCGACTTCGTTACCGCGATACGCCGTATCCAGGCACCGAGCGGCGCATCACCGCGAAAACTGCGTATGCTGCGGATGACTTCGATGAAAGTTTCCTGCAGCAGGTCTTCGGCCTGCGCCGGAACTCGGGTGAATCGAAGACAGATGGAATACACGGGCGTGCCGAAGGTGCGATAAATGATCTCATGAGCCCTCGAATCGCCGCGGGCCGCAAGCCGCACGATGCCCGGATCGATCTGGATATCGAGGAATTTGCTCATAGTCCGCATCTTAGATGCAGTCGCGCGCCAAAAGGTCGCAAACTTCGCCCCGGCCGGTGTGGCATCCGCACGATGTGCCACCTATACTTGGCAGCCCTCGCCGCGGGCCCTGGAAAATATTCCGGACCCGCGCCAATGACCCGGCCGGGATGGCGGAACTGGTAGACGCGCCGGACTCAAAATCCGGTTTTGGAAACAAAGTGGGAGTTCGATTCTCCCTCCCGGCACCACATGGATCCCGCAAGCCCGGACGGCAGGCCGGGATTTTCCGTATTGAGGCCGTCAGATGCGCTGCGCTACCATCGATTTTCAATGAGATACTGTTCAAGTTGCGGCAGTCTGGTCGCCAGAAGAAAGCCCGCCGGCGACAGCCGCGATCGCTGGATCTGCGATTACTGCAATACGACGCATTACCAGAACCCGAACATCGTGGTCGGCTGCGTGCCGGTACAGGAGCAGAAAATTCTGCTGTGCCGGCGAGCCATCGAGCCGCGAGCCGGTTTCTGGACCGTGCCGGCAGGTTTTCTCGAGCTCGGTGAAACCATTGCCGAAGGCGCCGCCAGGGAAACACTGGAGGAGGCTTGCGCGACGGTCAGGGTCGGGCGGCTGTTTGCCTCGGTCGACGTGGTCGACGCCGGCCAGGTGCATCTTTTCTTCACCGGGGAATTGATTGGCGGGTTTGGCGTCGGCGACGAGACACTTGAGGCCGCACTATTCGCTGAAAACGAGATTCC
>JAKEGN010000421.1 GCA_022615525.1 Woeseiaceae bacterium | reverse complement strand
CGCTGGCTGGACGAAAAGAAGCCAACGCTGCACGAACTTGCCGACGAGTACGGCGTATCGGCGGAACGCATCCGCCAGATCGAAGTCAACGCGATACGCAAACTAAAGGCGGCGATGGAAGCCTGACGGCACCGCCGCGGGCCAATCAGAGGCTGCAGCCTCTGCTAGAAATACGTTCGGCGTCGGAACTTTACGAAACCGCCGTCTTCCACCCCCAGCGGGTCGTGGTGGGTCCAGTGCACAAGACCGCCATACTCGTTCCATTCGTACATGCCGCGAAAGCGAATCCGGTCGCCGACGCCGACCGGGATGCGCTCAGCCAGATCGATGTTGTGTGCGATGAGCAGGGTCTGGCCGTTGCGGGTGTCGAGAACGAAGCGCTGGTGCCGTGAGCCGTCATTGTCGTCCGGCACGATGCGTCGTACGATCCCGGATCCCTCGATCCACGTACCGGAATGACGCTTTTCATAGACTGGATTCAATGCGGCCGCCCGTTTGTTGTTTTTGGCAGGGCTGCAGGACAAGGCTAAAAAAAGCGTAGGTCGCCTTGGTTAAAGAATCCTGCTCATGTGATTGTCGCGGATTGAACTTCGTCGCGGCAACAGGGAATGCGGCTTTTCAGCCGCATTCCTCAATTGAGTCGCCAGGGATCAGGAGGTCAGCGGCACCATTGTGATTTCAACGCGCCGGTTGGCCTGTCTGCCTTCAGTGGTGGTGTTATCCGCCACCGGCCGGGCCTCACCCATGCCGACCGTGATCAATCGCTGAGTGATAACGCCCTGGGTCTGCAGGAATTGCGATACGGCACTGGCGCGCCGCTCGGACAGGCCCTGGTTGTGCTCGTCCGTGCCAGTACTGTCCGTATGACCAGCCACCTCGACCACGGTCTGGTCAAACTCTTGCAAGACTTTGGACACGGATGTCAGTACATCGAAAAAGGCCGGGCTCAGGTCCGAGCTGTTGGTGGCAAAGGTTATGTTGCCCGGCATGTTCAGCGTAATGTTGTCGCCGATCCGGGTAACGCTGACTCCCGTGCCCTGCAACTCCGCCCGCAGCTCGGCTTCCTGCTTGTCCTGGTAGTGGCCAACAGCGCCGCCGGCAAGTGCTCCGACACCGGCACCGATCATCGCGTGCTGCCTGCGTTCGACCGCGTCATCACCGGATATCAGGCCTACGACCGCACCGGCAGCCGCGCCAATCATTGCACCTTTCGCCGCATTACTGGTCTTCGGTTCCTGCGTATACGGGTCCAGTGTCTCGCAACCTGCGATCGTTACCGCGGCAGCTAACATCAGGACCAACACGTTTCTGCTGTTCATTTCCGTTCCTCTTTACTTTGCCCAATCATCGCGAAGTGAAACCCGATCCGGTCATGATATTCCGGACCACCTTTCCGAAAATCGCTCTGTAATTGTCGCTATTGTACGCATTCATACCCTGAACCCTTGCTTAACCACAGTGATTTTGCGCGCCTGGTCAGCACTGCGTCGCAAAAGTGCGACGCAGTGCACATTTCCCGCAGGGCCGTCTGCAAAGTGCGCCGCGGTTCAAAACAATCGTCCGGTCCGGATGTGGTGAAGCCGTTACAAGCGGCCTGACCTGCCTTTCTGAACCTGTTCCGGCCTGACGATTCCGGTAGAATCGTCTGCCCAAAGCCGCTGCCGCAGAAACAGGAGCCACCGTGGCCAGTACGACGCCCTTGAAAAAGGCTGCTTCAAAGAAGAAGCAGCTCAACCCGCTGGATCTGTTCGATATTCGTTCGGAGCTGACCGACGACGAGCAGATGGTGCAGGACTCGGTTTCCCGGTTCGTCGACGACAAGGTATTGCCGGTCATCCGCGATGCTTTCGAAAAGCATTATTTTCCGAAAGACCTGATACCGCAGGTAGCAGAGCTGGGATTGCTCGGCAGTTCAATCGACGGTTACGACTGCGCCGGACTGAACAGCATCTGCTACGGGCTCATCTGCCAGGAACTGGAACGCGGCGACAGCGGACTGCGCAGTTTCGTTTCCGTGCAAAGCAGCCTGGTCATGTACCCGATTTATTCCTACGGTTCCGAGGAACAGAAGCAGCGCTGGCTGCCGGCCATGGCAAAGGGCAAGGCAATTGGCTGTTTCGGCCTTACCGAACCGCAGGGCGGATCGGATCCGGGCAACATGAGGACGCACGCAAAGAAAGACGGCAGCGACTGGATTCTGAACGGCTCCAAGATGTGGATAACGAACGGCACGATTGCCGATGCGGCCGTGGTCTGGGCGATGACCAAGGACGGCGTTCGCGGCTTCATTGTCGAAAAAGGTATGCCCGGCTTCGCGACGCAGGAAATTGAAAACAAGTTTTCACTGCGCGCCTCGATTACCGCCGCACTCTTCTTTGACAACGTTCGCATTCCCGAGGCAAACGTATTGCCGGGCGTTACCGGCCTGAAGGGTCCGCTGAGCTGCCTAACCCAGGCACGGTACGGCATTACATGGGGCGTAATCGGTGCCGCCCAGGCGTGCCTGAACGAGGTCATCAACTACACGAAAGAGCGGATCCTGTTTGACCGGCCACTGGCCAATAACCAGGCCATCCAGATTCGCCTCGCAGACATGGCGCGTCGAATTACAACGGCGCAACTCCTGTCACTGCAGCTCGGTCGCCTGAAAGATCGTGGCGAGCTGAATCCGACCCAGGTGTCGCTGGCAAAGTGGAACAACTGTCGTGCCGCGATCGATATCGCGCGCGATGCACGCGACATACTCGGGGGCGCCGGAATCAGTGCGGAATTCGTGCCGATCCGGCATATGCTGAATCTCGAAAGCGTGATTACCTACGAAGGTACGGAAACCGTGCACCAGCTGGTCGTCGGCAAGGAGCTGACCGGCATCAACGCTTTTTGATCGACAGGCGGCCAGGCGGCGTGGCTTAGGTGCCACCATGGTGTCAGCTCCTGACCCTTTCCGGCCGGTCGCAATATTCGACTTTGAGGACAGCACCACTGAGTTTCTGGCGAAAAATCACTGTCCTCGGACGACAATATGTAGACGCTCAAGACGCGGAAGCAAAACGTCTGGCTTCAGGTAGTCATGGTCAATCGCCAGTGCCCAAAGGCGAGTACCGGCAGAATCAGGGCGATTATAACTTCTTATCGGTAACACCGCTTCCGATCGATCT
>JAKEGN010000083.1 GCA_022615525.1 Woeseiaceae bacterium | reverse complement strand
GCACTGCAGGCGACGCGGAGCTTCAGCCTGGCGCGGTTCCTGTCATTGCGTCGCGAGCACTGCTCGCTCCTACAGCGCTGAATAAACGATCTTGCCGCCGACCACGGTTTTCAGGATTTTCGTATCGCGTATGGACTCGGGCGCTATCGTGGTCAGGTCACGATCGAGCAGCACGAAATCCGCCAGCATTCCGGGCTTGAGCATGCCCTTGATGTTTTCCTCAAATGACGCGTACGCGCCTTCGGTGGTGTAAGCACGCAGCGCCTGTTCGACGGAGATTTTTTGCTCAGGTACCCAGCCGTCCGGGTTTGCCTCGTCCAGTGTGCGTCGGGTCACGGCGGCGTAGATCCCTTCGACCGGCGTCGCAGGCGCAACGAACCAGTCGCTGCCGAAGGCAACGTGCGCGCCGCTTTCGATCAGCGAGCGAAAAGCATACGTCGTCTTCGCGCGCTCCTTGCCTATGACCTTGTCGGCCCAGCGACCGTCATCGATGGCGTGATAGGGCTGCATGCTCGCAATCACCCCCTGCGCCGCAAAGCGCGGCAGGTCATCCGGGTGTATATGCTGGGCATGCTCGATGCGAAAGCGCCGGTCACGTTCGCCGTTGCTTTCGGCAACGTCGAGGAAAATATCCAGCAGGTCGCGAATGGCGCTGTCCCCGATCGCGTGCACCATCACCTGCAGTCCCGCCGCATCGGCATCGCCGACCCACTTGCGCACCTCGGCAACTTCCTGGATCAGCAGGCCGCGTTGTGCCGGCGCATCGGTGTACGGCTCGAGAAAAGCCGCGGTATGCGAACCGAGCGATCCGTCCATCATGGCCTTCAGACCGCCGATGCGCAGCCACTCGTCGCCCCGGCCATTGGCCGCGACCTCGTCACGGAGTTTCTCCCAATCCGGCAGCTGTACCACGGAATACACGCGTGTCAGCATGCTGCCGTCTGCGCGAGCGCGCCGGTAGGTTGCAAGGCTGTCCCATCCGGCCATGTCGTGCACGGTGGTGACGCCGTTCGCTGCCACGTAGCGCATCGCGGCTGCCGCCTGTCGGTCTAGCTGCACGTCGCCCGGTTCGGGAACCGCGGCCTCGACCAGCGTCATGGCGTTGTCTTTCAATATGCCGGTCGGGCGGCCGTCCGGGTCGCGCACGATCTCTCCACCGGCCACGTCCGGTGTATCTGCATCGACGCCGGCGAGTTGCAGTGCGACGGAATTGGCGAGCCCCATGTGTCCGTCGAGGCGGTTGATCCACACCGGGTTCTTCGGTGTCACGGCATCGATCCAGTCGCGTCGCGGCAATTCTCCGCCCCAGTTTTCGTGATCCCATGTGCCGGCCAGGATCCATTCGTCGGCTTCGAGCCCGGCTGCAAACTCGCCGATCCGTTTCGTGAATTCCTCGGGCGTTGCTGCATCACGCAACTGAACCGAGGCCAGGCCCGTGCCACCGGTGATGAAATGCACGTGGGTGTCGATGAAGCCGGGCACCAGCATGCTGCCCGCAGCGGAAATGACCTCTGTCGTGTCACCGGCCAGCGCGGCGATTTCATCGTTGCTGCCGACAGCCACGATGCGCTCGCCGTCGGCGGCTACCGCTTCCGCCCAGGGCTGCTCCGGATTGCCGGTCCAGTCCCGCGCACCGGTGACGATGAGCGTGGCCGTGGAATGTGGCGCCTGCGGCTGGCACGCAGCCAGGCTGGCAATCACACCAACAGCGACGAGGAGGTTTGTCAGCCTTGCGGCCAAGCGGATAGTGGTCAACGATGATCTCCGGGATGGATGCTGCCGTACATTCTATCGGCTATCGGTGCCGGTGTTCACTTGTTTGCATTATTCGAGCTCCCGTCGTCTGTCTTTGACGGTCAGGTGCCGCTGTGCTATTCCATGTCCACCCTGCGAATACCTCACCATCGGCACGCATAATGCAAACAAGTGAACACCGGCACCAAACCGGCAGCGCCGTCCTCTACCGGGCACCGTCGCAGCCTTATCCCGTGGCAGTCTCGGCCAGGGGCATGACGATTACGGACGCCACCGGCAAGGCTTACCTCGACATGAGCGGCGGTGCGGCCGTTTCCTGCCTGGGCCACGGGCACCCGGACGTCGTTGCCGCGATCCAGCGCCAGGTCGAAACGCTGGCGTTCGCGCACACCGCGTTTTTCACCAACGAACCGCAGGAAGAACTTGCAAGCCTCATTGCCACGCGGTTTTCCGAGCCCGGTGCGCGCGTTTATTTTGCCTCCGGCGGGTCCGAAGCGAACGAAACCGCGCTAAAAGTCGCCTGGCAATACTGGGCGGCGCGCGGCCATCCGAACAAGAAAATCATCATCGGGCGCGATCACAGCTATCACGGCAATACCTTCGGCGTTTTGTCGGCGAGTGGCAACGACGCACGCCGTCGTGCCTCTGCGGCGCCGCTGGTCAACTGGCCGCGCATTCCGCCGTGCTATGCCTACCGCGAGCGCCGCAACGAGGAGCCGATCGAAGTCTATTCGGCGCGGGCGGCCGCTTACCTGGACGATGCGATCCGAAGGGCCGGTGCGGACAAGGTCGCGGCTTTCATTTGCGAGCCGATCGTGGGTTCCTCACTCGGCGTGGTCGCGGCCGCTCCGGGCTACCTCGCCCGGGTTCGCGAGATCTGCGATCGACATGAGGTGCTCTTCATCGCCGACGAAATCATGTGCGGCAGTGGCCGCACCGGGACGTTTTTTGCACACCGGCACGACGACGTCGTGCCCGATATCGTAAGCCTCGCCAAAGGTATCGGCGGGGGTTACCAGCCCCTGGCCGCCGTGGTCCTGCGCAACGCGGTTGCCGAAGAGCTCACGCGCGCCGGCTTTGCCCACGGACACACTTACATCGGGCATGCGACGGCCTGTGCTGCGGGTGTTGCGGTGCAACGGGTGCTGGATCGCGACAAACTGCCGGAACGCACGCAGAAGATGGGTGCACTGTTCCTGTCATTGCTGCAGCAGGCCTTCGGCGAGCATCCGCTGGTAGGTGACATACGTGGCCGCGGCCTGTTTTTCGGCATCGAGCTGGTGCGGGATCGCAAGACCAAAGCTGGATTCGAGGGCGGCAAAAAACTGCCGGATCAGCTGCGCCTCGCGGCGATGGACGCGGGACTCATCTGTTACCCGGGCGGCATAGAAGTGCAGGGCCGTACCGTGCCGCACATCATGATGGCGCCGCCCATGATCGTCGAGGAGCCGCACATGCGCGAATGCATAGCCAAGCTCGGCAAGGTATTCGAGACGGTCCTGCCTCGCAGCTGACAGGAAATCCGACCGTCATTGCGAGCGCAGCGAAGCAATCGCAAGATTGCTTCGTCACTTCGTTCCTCGCAATGACGCGGAGGCCGCGACTCAATCCAGGTTCAGAATCCACTGTTCGCGTCGCAGGCGCTGCATTTGCCCGACGATCCAGCGCTGGCGCTCGCGAACGTAATCGCTCGGCCGGTCGGCCTGCAGGGTGTGGGGGTTCGGCAGCACGGCCGCGAGCAATGCCGCCTGACCGTCGCCGATGCGCGAGGGATCCCTGCCGAAATACAGCCGGCTGGCGACCGGTATGCCGTAAACGCCGGGACCGAGCTCGACAACGTTCAGGTAGATTTCCAGTATGCGCTTCTTTGGCAGGCAGGCCTCGAGCAATACCGTGAACCACGCTTCCAGTCCCTTGCGCACGTAACTGCGCCCGGACCACAGGTACAGGTTCTTCGCGAGTTGCTGCGTAATAGTCGATGCGCCGCGCAAGCGTTCGCCGCGTTCGCTGTCGCGTACGGCGTCCTGCATGGATTTGAAGTCGAAGCCAAAGTGATCGGCAAAACGCTGGTCCTCGGCCGCGACAACCGCGAGCGCCGGCGCAATCCCGATGTCCTGCCAGTCTGCCCACTCGTACAGGGGTGGTTCGCGGCCGCTGTCATCGAGCAGCATGAAGGCACTGGTCACCGGGTCGATCCAGCGCAGCGGAACAACCAGTGCCAGGCTGATCGTGAGCCAGATGATGAAAATAAACATCGTACATCGCAGAATGCGGCGAAATCCGCTCTTTTGTGTCTTTTTCGCTGACATAGGGACAGAACTCTGCACGAGTTTGCCGACTCAGGCAAAATCGCAGCAGGCACGCTCGCGCGCGCGGCAAATTTTCTGCAGGGATGATCAAATGACTCGTGTTTGGCACGCAACAAAGAAGCTGGCGATTGCCACAATCCTCGCTTGCACGGTGTCAGGCGGCACCATGGCAGCGGAAGACAATGTCGGCATCTGGGGGGTCTTCACGACCGAGGATGCGTTCGACGGCGTCGAAGGCCCGAGCCGCTGGCGCTACTGGTTCGATGCGCAGCTCCGCTACTTCGACATCGGCAGCGGCATCAACACCTACCAGCTCCGTCCCGGTATCGGTTACACGATCAGCGACAACATGGTGGCTCACGCCGGTTACATGTACGTGCACGCGAGAAACGGTGCCGGGAGGACGGTCACCGAGGACCGGCTCTGGCAGCAGCTCACCTGGAACATCGCCCGCTGGAGTCACGGCACCTTATCGATGCGCGCAAGGGTGCAGCAACGATCGGTCAGCACCGGTGACGACATCGGCTGGCAGTTTCAGTACCTGGTGAAGTACGTGCGGCCACTGGGCAGTACAGACAACCTGGACCTCATTTTTTCGGTCGAGCCCTTTTTCATCCTGCAGGACACCGACTGGGGGGCGGAATCGGGGCTTTCGCAAAACCGGACCGCCATCGGACTCGGCTGGAAACTGTCGCCGTCGCTGGCGATCGAGACGGGATACCTGAACCAGTACATATTCGTCGACGATGCCGAGGACCTGGTCAATCATCTCGGCGTTGTGAATGTCAAACTGAAGTTCTGAAGCGATTGCGGGGCTGCCTATCCATGCGGCAGGAATTCGGGCAGTCTTTGCGCTCATGAAACTCGACCGGTTCATCAGGCTGTCCATCGGGCTGCTCGTACTGCTCGTCTTCATCGTTGCCGTCGCGGCACTGCTGTTCGTCACCGAGTCTGCGCTGAACGTCTGGGATCGCCTGCTCGAAGGCCCGAAGCTCCTGCTGTATGGCTACGTCTCTGTCCTTGCGGCACTCGTCGTTGCCGCGGCCTGGCTGATCGTCAAGCTGGTGGTACGGCGCAAGCCGCGGCCGCCGGCGACAGCGCCTGCTGCACTGACGCGTGCCGACATCGCAAAACGCCTGACAGAAGCAGACAAAGCAGGTGTCGACGTCAGTGCGGCACAGGCGGAGCTCGAGGAACTCGCTGCGCGACAGCAGGCCGGCGCCATACACCTTTGCTTTTTCGGCGAGATAAGTACCGGAAAGAGTTCGCTGATCAAGGCACTGGTGCCTGAAGCCGATGTGCTGGTGAGCCCCGTCGGTGGCTCGACCATCGACATTCGTCATTATCGCTGGCGCAACGCTGCCGGCACGCAAATCCTGTTGACCGATGTACCCGGTACCGGCGGCCTGCAGGACGGTCTGGACGCCATGGCCAGAGAGGAAGCGTTGCGTTCGCACGTAGTCATTTTCGTCTGCGACGGTGACCTGGCGCGCCCGGAACAGCAGGCGATACGCTGGTTGCTGCAGCTCGGCAAGCCGCTGGTGCTGGTGATGAACAAGGCGGACCGCTACAACCGCGAGGAACAGGCGGTACTAATGGAACGCCTGCTCGATCACCTGGGAAAGCTCGGCGACGACAGCGCGCGCGGCCGTGTGGTGGCGGTGTCCGCCGGGGGACAAACGGAGGTGCTCGAGCAAGCCGCCGACGGCAGCGAGGCACGCGTGACCCGTACTCGCCCGGCGGACATCGGCGTACTCGTCGTTGCCATCAACCATCTGCTGGAGAAAGATGCGCGCGTGCTCGACGCCCGACGTGACCGCGCCGTGTTTCGCCTTGCGGCAGACAAACTGGCGGAAGCCGAGCTGCGTTACCGCCAGCAGCGTTCGGAACAGATCATTCGCAGTTCCACGCGCAAGGCGGTGATCGGAGCGCTGGCTGCCGTGAGTCCCGGTACCGACGTGCTGATCCAGGGCTACATCGGCACCCGCATGACCCGCGAGCTCTGCCGCCTGTACGGTGCCGCGCCGCGCGACCTCGACGTAGAGGAATTCCTCAGCCTGAGCCAGAGCCGTGCGGGACGGGTACTGCCGCTGAGCCTCGCCGTGGCCGGCAATGCGCTCAAAGCCTTTCCCGGCATCGGCACGGTCGCAGGCGGCCTCGTGCATGCGGTAGCCTATGGGCTGATCTTCGATGCACTCGGCAGGAGCCTGGTGCACACGCTGGCCAAACACGGCGAACTCCTGCCCGAAGAAGCCGCAAAGGAATTCGAGGAAGGCATCGGTGAACATATTGAAGCAGGTGTTCGGCAAGTGGCCCGGATGGCGTTGGAGCAGCAGGAAGAAAAAGCTCGCTGAGTCCGAAGCTGACGGCGGTGCCGCCCATCTCGTGCTGGCGCGGGAAAGTCTGAAGGAACTGATCGGCGATACGCGCCTGCCGGAGGGCATCCGTGAAACGCTTGCACACGATTATGCGCAGGTGCAGTCCATGCTCGACAAACTGGAGCACGGGCATCTGCACATTGCGGCTTACGGGCGGGTCAGCACCGGCAAGTCGTCGCTGCTGAACGCGCTGATAGGGGAAGAGCGCTTTGCGGTAAGCCCACTGCACGGCGAAACCCGCCAGTCCGCCATCGAACCCTGGTCCGAAATCGAAGCGGGCGGCGTATATCTCATCGATACGCCGGGGCTCGACGAGGCGGGTGGCGAAGCGCGCGAAGAGATGGCGCGGGAAGTTGCGCGCCGCTCCGACCTCGTCATTTTCGTCCTCGATGGCGACATCACCGACAGCGAACGGCGTGCATTGAAGACCCTGGTCGGGCAAGGCAGGCCGGTGGTGGTTGCGCTGAATAAACGTGATCTCTACAGCGACGCGGAGGTCACCGAGCTTATCGATTCGATACGCCGGAAGACCGGGCGCCTCGTCAAGGCGGAGGATGTCATTGCGGTCTCCGCGCAGCCGCGCCCGCAGATGGTCATCGTGCGGAACGGCGACGGCATTGAAACCGAGACTTCGCGAGATCGTGCGCCGGACATCGCGCAACTTCGTTTGCGCCTGTGGGAGATATTCGAATCCGAAGGGAAAACGCTGGCGGCGCTGAACGCGAGCCTGTTCGCCGCGGATCTCAGCGACCAGGTCGGCCGGCGCATTTTGAATGCGCGACGTGAACTCGGCGACCGGCTGGTGCGCAGCTATTGCATCGCGAAGGGTGTTGCGGTCGCATTCAACCCGGTACCGGTGGCCGATCTCTTTGCTGCCGCGTTCATCGATATCGGCATGATCATGCACCTGTCGCGTGTGTATGGATTGCCACTGAGCCGTAACGAAGCGGGGTCGCTGGTGCGGGTCATTGCCGCCGAAGCGGCCGCGCTGATGGGAACGGTATGGGCATTGCATTTCGTTTCGAGCGCACTGAAAGTCGGCACGCTCGGGCTTTCAACCATTCTCACGGCGGGCGCGCAGGGCGCGATTGCGTACTACAGTACCTACCTGGTTGGCCGGGTGGCCGCGGAGTACCTGGCCGACGGCAAGTCCTGGGGTGAGGGTGGGCCGAAGCAGGTGGTGAAAGAAATCCTCGACAGCCTCGACAAGGAAACGGTGCTGAACGAAGCTCGCCGCGAGATTCGCCAGCGGCTCGGACTGGGCAACGCGGATGACTGAAAAATCGCCAACGCAGAAACGCAACGAACGGATCTGGCAGACGATCGGCGACATCCCGCAGGGCAAGGTCGCGAGCTACGGTCAGGTGGCCGCGATCGCCGGCATCCCGCGCGGCGCGCGGCAGACCGCTTACGCGCTGCGCGTGCTGCCTCGCGGCCATGCACTGCCCTGGCACCGGGTGATCACGTCCTCGGGGCGCATTGCTTTCAAGCCGGGCAGCCGGCCGTTCAGGGAGCAGGCCAAACGGCTTAAGATGGAAGGCGTCACGGTCAAGGGAGGCCGCGTCGACATGCGCATATTCCGCTGGCAGCCGGATCTCGACGAACTCTTGTGGAAGCCGAGCGCCGCGTGGGACGAAAATTGAGCCTGAAGAAGAAGCTGCGCAGCCAGCTGCTGAACGTGTACCTCGATTATCCCTACGTCGAGCTGCAGCGGCGTGTTGCCGAGTGGCGAAGGAGAATCGCGGGGAAACCGCACCAGGTGTCGGTGTTCCTGCAGCTCGACGACCCGTATTCCTATTTGCTGAGTCACTACCTGCCGCAATTCGCTGCGCACTACGCCGTCGTGGTGAAAATCTACCTCGCGCAAGCGCTCGGCAACGAGTACACGCCGCAGCCCGGCATGCTCGCCGAGTATGCGGTCCGCGACTGCCAGCTCCTGGCGCGCGAACTCGGCGTGCCGTTTCTCGACAAGGGCACGGCCCCGGTGGTCGAACACCGCCGCGCGTTGCTCGATGCGTTGGCGAACGAACACGAGTCGGAAAACTTTCCGGAGACGCTGCGAACGGCCCTGAATGCCTACTGGCGCGGCGACACCGAAGGCGTGAAGCGATTGATCGGCCCGCACAAAGCGACAGCCTCCCCCTTGATCGAGAAAAACCAGGCACTGCTTGCATCGCTCGGACATTACAACTGCGCGACTCTGTATTACGGCGGCGAATGGTACTGGGGTGTTGATCGCCTGCATTACCTGCTGGCGCGCCTCGACGGCCTGGGAGTGAACAGGACCGGCAAGCCGAATACTGCGCTCGCCTCGATACGACAGGCGATGCACCTCAACCTGCCGGGGGCCGTGCCGGACAAGGCCAGGTCACTGCCGCCGCTCGAACTCTTTTATTCCTTCCGCAGTCCGTACGCGTATATCTCGTTGCGCTCGGCGTACCGTATCGCGAAAGCTTTCGGGCTAAGGCTCGAGGTGCGCCCGGTGTTGCCCATGGTGATGCGCGGCCTGCCGATACCAAAGGCCAAGCTGCTTTACATCGTAAGGGATGCCAAACGCGAAGCCGCGCGTCTCGGCATACCCTTCCACCGCATCAGCGATGCTGCCGGACCCGGGGCCGAGCGCTGCATTGCGACCTTTTTCTATGCAAAGAGCCAGGGCAAGGAACGTGAATTCCTCTTTGAAGCGGGGAATGCCATCTGGAACGAGGCGACCGACGTCGCAACGGACGATGGCCTGCGCATGGTCACCGAAAAAGCGGGCCTGTTCTGGCCGGAGGTCAGCGCCGCGCTCGGGACGAATGATTGGCGGGCGATTTGCGAAGCGAACCGGGAGGCCATGACGGACCTGGGTGTCTGGGGCGTACCGGTATTTCGCCTGGGCGATACCGCTCTATGGGGCCAGGACCGCGACTGGCTGATTGCGCGCGAGATCGAGGATCTCTGCCAGGGCGGCGAAGGATTCATGGTATGAGCATGCCAGCGGTGTACTTTTCCCATGGGCAGGAGAGCGGTCCCTGGGGAACAAAGATCCGTGCGATGGCCGAAGCGGCGAAAGCGCTGGGCTGTCGCGTCGAAAGCATTGATTACCAGGGCATGGCGGATCCGACGCAGCGGGTCGAAAAACTGGTTGCCGCCTGCCGTGGTGTCACAGAACCGCTGGTCCTGGTCGGCTCGAGCATGGGTG
>JAKEGN010000420.1 GCA_022615525.1 Woeseiaceae bacterium | reverse complement strand
GTCAGGACAAAGCCGAAGGTAATCGTATCAGCCTCCTCTTCCTGCAAGTTCGGATTGCCACTGGTCTCGCCGACAAAACGGGCCGTCAGGGGATCCGTGAAGCTCGCGGGTATGCCGTCGGCGAGGCAATTCGCCTGGCGAATGGGACCCCGCGGGTCCCCGGCCGCGAGCAAGGCCGCGATCTCGGCGGAGTCGCAAGGGTCGACCGGCCGGAAGAACGCACCCTGGGACGGCGAGAACAACTCATCGATATTTGGTGCACGAACCGCAACGGAATAGCCACCACGGAACCGTAGCGTGTCTCCGATCGGCGTCCAGGAACCGCCGGCCTTCCAGGTCAAGGTTGTGCCGATGGTCGAGTAGTTCGAGACTCTTGCCGCGGCATCGAAGGTCAACTCCTGTGCGAAGGGCTTGTCGGCCAGCAGCGGCACGGAGACCTCACCGAAAATGTCGCCGACATCATAGTTTCCGCTGACGTTCTGGATGAGCGATTCCGAATCGAATACCAGCGAACGCTGGTCGTAAGACCCGTTCGGGCCAGCGAGGCCGGGAGCAATATCCGCAAGCCGATCGCCTTCCCGGCCGAAGTCGGTAGTAACCGGCATGATGCCTCGCACGAGTGGATCGAATTCCGATGTACTGCGTTCGGTGCGAAGCTCTGCGCCGGCGGCAAAACCGATCCTGCCCGCCGACAGTCGGAAGTTCTCGCCCATGTCACCGGACACGGATGCCGAGAATACAAACTGTTCAGTCGTGAAGTTGTTCACGATGGTATCGGTAAAAAAGTCAATCGACTCCTGGCTGATGGCACCCACGCCACCGAGAATGTTCGCCGGCCGGCAGGACCCGTCGCCCGGGTTGAAGGTGAAGTAGCCCGGGCTGAATGCGGGTATGTCGAAGGGTGTCGTCGTCGGCGGAGTCGGGTCGATGTCGGAGCGGCAAATGGGATTGCCGTTGCCGTCGTCGACGGCGTCGATGGCGGCAAACCATCGATCGACGATAAGCCGGTTCCCGTCCTCGAATTCGAGATCGAACCGACCGTAATTTGTACTGAGCTCCCAGGCCCAGCCGTTGTCCATCTCGCCGTCCAGGCCCACCACGAACCGGGCCGTCTGGCGAGTGCCTTTGTCGATGTTCGGCCCGATGTCGGTAGGGTCGCGTGTGAGGAAAAGGCCTTCGCCCTGGCCAACTGCTGCAAGGGCCGGGGGCAGCTGAGCGATGTAAGGATTGTCCGGCGCAATGGTCAGCAGGTCCCAGAACGTATTCAGCGGAAAACTCGTCTCGGTTTCCTGGTGGGCATACTTGCCCTCGAAAAACACGGAAGCCGAATCCGACAGGTCGTACCGGGCGGTAATATTGACGGATGCCTTCCAGTCTTCAGGCAACAATTCATCGTCGTCGAAATTGTCGGCAATGCCATCGGGTCCGAACTGGTTGATATCGCCTGCGATCACACCATCCTGTAGGGGGCGCACGCTGCCGTCATCCTGGATGATCCAGCAGCCGCCGATGAATCCCAGCGCCGGCGGCGAAAAATCATAGGTGCTGAAGTAGCCCTGGTAGGACTGTCCGCAATCGGAAACGCCATTTCCGTCAAGGTCGACCCCCGGGTCGAACACGCTGCCGGGCAGGATGACGCCGCCCGGCGACGAGAGCGAGAAATTGTGCTGCGAGCCGATAAAACGCGTCGGCGAGTCCGCCGCGCGTTGAATGAGCGCCAGCTCCGTGTCGGTAAAAACCGGGTCCGGGTCGCCGGGGAAAGCCTCCCGCCAGAGTTCGATGAAGCCGTCCTGGTCCAGGATCGGGAATCCGGTCGGGTGAAATCCGTAGCAATAGTCGAATCCGAACTGATCGCATGGCGACACCGTGGAGGGGAACGCCGTGCCAGGTGAATAAAAGCGCGCAAAATTCGGTGTCGTCGTCGGGTCGATGTCGCCCGTTTGAAAACGTAACGCCGGATGCTGATCGTCGCTGGCCACTCCATTGTTTCGCGACCAATCACGATCGCCGTGTTGTATTGCTTCGCGCTTGGTGTAGTTCACGCCTATCGTGAAATTCCCGCGGTCATTGTTGAAGTTCAGACCATAAAGGCCACTGATCGAGTAATTCTCTCCGTCGCCCTCTCCCGACATTCCGCCCGAGACATCCACATTCAGGCCTTCGAAATCTTCCTTGAGTATGAAATTGACCACTCCGGTTACGGCGTCTGCCCCGTAAATTGCCGAGGCGCCGCCCGTCAGGACCTCGACCCGCTGGATGAGCTGTTGCGGGATGGAACCAATGTCCACCGCTTGGGAACCGCCTACGCCCGCCACGTGCCGTCGGCCGTTTACGAGCACCAGCGTGCGTTCGACGCCGAGACTGCGAAGTTGCAGGATGGTTTCACCGACCTCGGCAGTCCCTGCCGTCTCGCCTGAACCGGTACCAAAGATGCCACCGATGGAATTTGTCGACGTATTGCTGCCCAACAAGGCCGGAAGGCGATTCAGTGTCTCGCCGAGATCGACATTGCCGGAAAGCTGGATTTCGTCGGATGACAACGACTGCACCGGAGCGTTAGCGCCAATATTCGGATCGCGGGCGATGCGTGAGCCCGTGACGATGATTTCCTCGATTTCCTGTTCCTGCGAGAGGCTGGTCTGCGACAGGAGGATGACGGGCAGGGTTACCGCCGAGCAAAGGGCGCGCCGGACGGCAGATGAAAGCTTGGGATTATTGCTGGCCATTTTTGTTCCCCCGGGACTTGCAACATGGGTGGCTGGCATCCCTGCCTTTGATTTAATGACAGCGGCTCCTTCGTTGCCATTTTCATCCCACCGCGGTACTAATGCAACAGCATATATTCAACAGTTCTAGACAGTTGCAGAAACTGTTGCAAAATTGAGACGTAACTTGCTGTTTCGAACGCAGACAGGCACGAGCTGGCGCCCCGGCGTACGGCCTGCCCGCCTCGCGCCTGGCGCCTGTAGACTGTTGCGCATCGAACGGAGAGTTGCAATTGAGAGATCGGCCAGGGTCTGAGCGAACCAGCCCGTCGGAATTTCGGGCCCTGGTTGCCGCCGCGCGCTCGCATTTGAGATCCGGTGACCACCAGACCGCGCTGACCATTTCCAACCGTCTGCTCGATGAGTTCGAGGAGTCGCCGGAGACACTGCTGCTTGCCGGCGAAGTGCATTTTTCGAGAGGCAACTTCGTACGGGCCGAGAAACTGGCCATTCGCTGCTCCGAGAATTTTCCTCATGATTTCAGCGGACCGGTCCTGCGATGCCGGGCTTTACTCGCGCTCGGTCGCATCGGTGAAGCTCGCGACCTTGCGCTCAATCTGTCGACGCAAAGCATTTCGGAAGAAGCGCATTTCGAGATCCTGGTCACGGTACTCTCCGGATGCCTCGAGCCGCAGGCTGCCTATGCCCTGTGCCGGAAATCGATCGAGCTGGATCGATACAATCCTGCCGCGCATCGCCGACTTGCGCTCGCATGCAGATTGATTGGCAGGCTCGACGAGGCCCTCGAAGCTGCCGAGATTGCGATTCGTTTCAATGCACACGACTACGAAATGCTGGGACTGCGATCGGTATTGCGCCGGGCCACAGGTGACAACAATCACCTGGCGGAACTGGAAGCGCTGCTTGCTTCGGGGTGTCGCACTGCGCTCGGCGCAACCAGGGTCTGTTACGCGCTCGCAAAGGAATGCGAGGAGCTCGGTTTGCATGAACGAGCATTCGAGTATCTGCAAACAGGGGCAAATTACAAACGCAGCACACTAAGATTTGAAATCGACAGTGAACTGCAAACCCTGCAATTCATTCAGGAATATCACACTGCATCGGCATTCCACGAAGAGATGGCCGGATTCGATAGCAACGAACCGATATTCATCGTCGGACTGCCACGCACCGGGTCTACCCTCATCGAACGCATTCTTTCAAGTCACTCGGCCGTTCACGCGGCCGGCGAACTGCTGCATCTGAATGCCGCGATGATGCAGGAAGTTCGCAAGTTGGGACCACTGGTGGATCATGCCGATCTTGTTCGCAAGAGTATTAAAGCCGACCCTGCGGCAATCGGACGAAACTATATTGAACGGACGCGGCCGTTCACCGGACATACGCCGCATTTCATCGACAAACGGACGCAAAATTATCTATCGCTCGGTGTCATTCACCGTGCTTTACCCAAGGCCGGCATTGTTCATGTGCGGCGAGCTCCAATGGATACCTGCTTTGCGATCTACAAGTTTCTGTTCAATGATGCTTACCCATGGTCGTACGACCTTGATGAGATTGCGCAGTACTACGTAGCCTACCGCAGGCTGATGGACCACTGGCGCGCGGTTTTGCCAGGCCGCATCATCGACGTCACCTATGAAGACGTTGTCACGAATCTGGAGGGTGAGACCAGGAGGCTGCTCGACAGATTGGGCCTTGACTGGCAACCCGAATGTCTGAATTTCCATGAAAGCGAAGCTGCGACGATGACGGGTAGTGCCGTTCAGGTACGACAGCCCGTGTACTCTTCGTCCGTGGGGCGCTGGCGCGACTACGAACGCCAACTGCAAAAAGTAGCCGAGACCCTGACGTCTGCCGGAATTGACCCGTACAATCCCTGATCGAGTGGTTCGGGAGGACCAGAACACAATGAGCAAAGCTGCTACAGAATTCGTTATCGGACACGTCCGGGTCGCCATGATTCGTCTCTCGACGCTTGCGTTTCTCCTGGCTTGCTCCGCCACCGCCCAGGCTATCGACTGGCCGCAGGAGATCACGGCCGACGAGGGAACGATCGTCGTGTATCAGCCGCAACCGGAACGCCTCGTGGGCAATGTGCTCAGTGCGCGTGCCGCCATGGCCATAGAACTCAAAGACAACAGTGAGCCCATTTTCGGTGTTTTCTGGTTCGAATCGACGATCGATACGGACAAGGAAGGGGGTACGGTAACCATTCGCGATATCAAGCTGACGAATGTTCGTTGGCCGGATTCGACGGATGCCACTGAACAACGTTTTACCGCGATAGTGGAGGCCGCGATTCCGGCGACGGGTTTCGAGGTGTCGCTGGAAACCCTGTCGGCCAGTCTCGAATCGGCAGAGCTGGAGAAGAAAAGTCTCGAAGAGCTCAAAAACGACCCACCGGAGATCGTGTTTCGGGAAGAACTTGCCGTGTTGTTGCCGTACGACGGCGAGCCCCGCTATGCGGATGTGGAGAACAGCGATTATGAGCGCGTCCTGAACACGCCGATGGCCGTAGTGCGCAAGAAGCGCAGCAAGGACCATTATTTATACAGCGGCAAGTTCTGGTACCAGGCGAAGGACCCGATGGGTCCGTGGACCGCGACCGATGCACCGCCGGCCGATCTGGCGCAAATGCTGCAGGGGGTCAAAGCTGAAGAAGGGCAACCCGACTCCCCGCCGGCTATCGTTACTGCAAACAAACCCACCGAACTGATCGTCACCCAGGGAACGCCCTCGTGGAAACTCGTCGCCGGCGAGCAACTGCTGTACGTGCAAAACACCGAATCGCCCTGGCTGCGGGAGATTGCGACCGGCAACATGTACCTGCTGTTATCCGGCCGCTGGTATCGCGCGAAATCGACGTACGGTCCGTGGGTTTTCGTCCGCGCCGACGAATTGCCGGCGAGCTTCAAGGACATTCCACCGGCGTCCGATATCGGCGGTCTTCGCGCGTCCGTTGCGGGTACCGAGGAAGCCGAAGATGCAATGCTCGATGCGCAGATTCCACAAACAGCGGCAATCAAGCGCAGCGAGGCAAAACTTACCGTCGAATACGACGGTGAGCCGAAGTTCGAGAAGATCTCCGGCACCGAAGTGTCGTATGCGGTGAACACGGGTGCGCAGGTATTGCAGATCGGCACACTTTATTACGCGGTCGACAACGGCGTATGGTTCAGCTCCGCCTCCGCGACAGGACCCTGGACGGTCGCCGACTCCATACCGGAGGACGAGATCCAGAAAATCCCGCCGAGTTCGCCGGTCTACAACACGACGCATGTGCATATCTACGAATCGACGCCGGAGGTCGTGTACGTGGGATACACGCCGGGATACATGTGGTCGTTCCCGTATTACGGAGTGCCCGTGTACGGCACCGGCTGGTATTACCCGCCGTACTACGGGCATTACTATTATCCGCGCCCGCCGACCTGGGGATTCAACGTCGGCTACAACCCCTGGACCGGCTGGAGTTTCGGGCTGAGCTGGACCAACGGTTTCTTCACCGTGGGCATAGGCTGGGGCGGTGGCTACGGCGGCATGTATCCGCCCTATGGATGTTGCGGCGGCTTTTATGGCGGCGGCTACCGCGGCCCCGTATTCATCAACACCGGCGATATCAATATCGGCAACAACGTGAATGTCGGCAACCGGGACAGGGTAAGCCACAACATGGACCAGGCTGGTAGCCGGGATCTCGATAAGTCGCGCAACAATCTGTACGACCGCAGCGAGAACAGGGCGCGCAATGCGGACCCCGCAACTGCGCAGCGACAGTTCAAAGAGGCGCGCCCCGCTGCGGAGCGGCCCAATGATGTGTTCGCCGATCGTGACGGCAATATCGCCCGGCGCACCGGTGACGAATGGCAGACGCGCCAGAACGGACAATGGCAGCAGGACAGCATGAGCAGGGACCAGCTCAGTCCAGGTGCCGCAGACCGCATGCAGGCGCCAACTTCCGGCAACTACGACCGGTCCGGGCTGAATCGTGACAACGCTGCGAGACAGCGGGGAACGACGCGCCAGGCGGCACGCCCGCAGTCCATGCGACGTCCGTCGGGCGGCCGGCGCAGGTAGGGGCGGTTGGTCAGCCGGTCATTGCGAGCGCAGCGAAGCAATCTGCTGCGTCGTATGGCGCGGTTTGCAGATTGCTTCGTCGCTTCGCTCCTCGCGATGACGAATTAGTCTGAACTTTCCTAAACGAAGATGACCCTGGCAGAACTCATACGACGCATTCCGAAAGCCGAGCTGCACCTGCACATCGAGGGCACGCTGGAACCGGAGCTGATGATGGCCCTCGCCCGGCGGAATCACATCACACTGCCCTACGCGGATATCAACGAAATCCGCAGCGCTTACGAGTTTTCCAATCTCCAGTCGTTCCTCGACATCTATTACGCGGGCGCCCGGGTATTGCAGACCGAGCGCGACTTTTACGACCTGACCTACGCGTATCTCGAACGCGCGGCGCAGGACAACGTGCGTCACGTTGAGATCTTTTTCGATCCGCAAACACACACGGAACGCAACGTAAGCTTCCGCAAGGTGATCGACGGAATCTGCAGCGCCTTGCACAAAGGCGAGGACGACCTCGGCATCTCCTCTCGCCTGATCATGTGCTTTCTCCGGCACCTGAGCGCCGCCGATGCATTGGCAACGCTGGAGGAGGCTTTGCCGTTCAAGGATCGCATTACGGCAGTCGGGCTGGATTCCTCGGAAGTCGGGCACCCGCCCTCGAAGTTCGCGGCGGTGTTCGATCGAGCCCGATCGCAGGGCCTCCTGACCGTGGCGCACGCCGGCGAGGAAGGGCCGCCGGCCTATATCGTCGAAGCACTGGACCTCTTGAAGGTCCGGCGTATCGATCACGGTGTGCGATGTCTTGAAGATCCTGCACTGCTTGCGCGCCTGGTGAAAGAGCAGGTTCCGCTGACCGTCTGCCCCCTGTCGAACGTCAAGCTGCGTGTCTTCAAAACGCTGGCGCAACACAATCTGAAGCGCCTGCTGGATGCCGGGCTTTGCGTTACCGTCAATTCCGATGACCCGGCGTACTTCGGCGGTTACGTGGGCGAAAACTACCTGCGCTGCCAGGAAACGCTGGGACTGGATGCCGACGATATCCACGCACTGGCGAGAAATTCCTTTCAGGCCAGTTTCCTGGATGACGCCGACAAAGCCCGGCATATCCGCGAGCTCGATGCGCTTGTCAGTGAAATGACGAACCGGCGCAGCGGCCCGGCTTGACCGGCGGCCGGGGAATCGCGTGAGCAGCGCCGCCCAGACTTCCTTCGCCGCCCTGTTGAGGCTGTTGCGTTATGCACGCGGCTTCCGGCGCCGCATCGTGTTTGCCTCGCTTTGCTCGATCATGAACAAGCTGTTCGACGTCATGCCGGAGATACTGATCGGCATTGCCATCGATGTTGTCGTTCGGCAGGAGTCCTCGTTCATTGCCGAGCTCGGTATCACGGATCCGAAGTTGCAACTTGGCCTGCTCGGCGGGCTGACCCTTATCATCTGGATACTGGAATCGCTGTTTGAGTACCTTTATCTCATCCTGTGGCGCAATCTCGCGCAGAACCTGCAGCACGAGATGCGCCTCGATGCCTACGGGCACGTGCAGAAGCTCGACCTTGCGTACTTCGAGGATCGCAGCACTGGCAACCTGGTCACGATCCTCAATGACGACGTCAACCAGCTCGAACGCTTCCTGAACGGCGGCGCCAACGACCTGATCCAGGTCGGCACGACGGTCATCGCCGTAGGTGCGGTGTTCTTTGCCATATCGCCGCTGATCGCGCTGCTCGCGTTTACGCCAATTCCGGTCATCGTCTTCGGTGCTTTCTATTTCCAGCGGCGCGCACAGCCGCTCTATGCCGAGGTCCGTGAACGGGTTGGAAACCTCGGTGCGCGTCTGTCGGCCAATATTTCCGGCATTACAACCATCAAGAGTTTTGCGACCGAGAATTTCGAGGCCGAGCGCATCAAGCTGGATAGCGGCGCGTACCTCGATGCAAACCGCAAGGCCATCGCGATCAGCTCGGCTTTCATTCCGCTGATTCGCATGGCCATCCTCGCAGGCTTCGTTGCGACCTTCCTGATCGGCGGCTGGATGACGCTGAACGGTACACTCAATGTCGGCGCGTACGGCGTGCTGGTGTTCCTGACCCAGCGCCTGCTCTGGCCGCTGACCAATCTCGCGGAAACCGTGGATCTCTATGAACGCGCCATGGCCTCGTCGCGGCGGATCCTCGACCTGATCGAGACGCCGGTGTCGATACGCGACAGGGCGAATGCAGCGCAGCTGGCTGCAGTGCGAGGCAGGATCGAGTTCCGGCACGTCAATTTCGCGTACGGCCGCAGTGATCGCGTGCTGCACGACATCAACCTGACGATTGACGCCGGCAGCACCGTGGCATTCGTCGGCCAGACCGGCTCCGGCAAGAGCACGCTGATCAAGCTGTTGCTGCGTTTTTATCAACCGGACTCCGGCGCGATACTCATCGACGGCCAGCCGATCGATGCCGTGAGCCTCGATAGCCTGCGCCGCCGTATCGGGCTCGTCAGCCAGGACGTGTTCCTGTTCCAGGGCACGATTCGGGAAAACATTGCCTATGGCAGCCCCGATGCCACGCCGGAACAGATACGAGCAGCCGCCGAGGCCGCCGAAGTCACCGAGTTCATCGAGCGCCTGCCGCAGGGTTACGACACGGTGGTCGGTGAACGCGGCCAGAAGTTGTCCGGCGGTGAGCGGCAAAGGCTATCGATAGCGCGGGCGCTGCTGAAGGATCCGCCGATCCTCATTCTCGATGAGGCAACCTCGGCGGTCGATAACGAAACGGAGGCCGCCATTCAGCGGTCACTCGAGCGCATATCCCACTCCAGAACGACGTTGGTGATCGCGCATCGCCTGTCGACGATCGCCAACGCAGATTGCATCCATGTGCTGGATGAGGGCCGCATCGTCGAGAGCGGTACCCATGCAGATTTGCTTGGGAAATCCGGTATCTATGCGGCGCTCTGGTCGGTCCAGACCGGCGGGCAACGGACAGGCCACTGAGACCCGGGCTCCCGGCGCTACCAGACCGGAATTTCGGTTTACACGTACGCCGCTCGATCCGTCGCGCCATCCATCACTCGATCCGCACCACGGTCAGGCTTAAGCTATACGTGTCGCTTGGTACGGACGAGCGAGGTTTTCCTCCGAGCCCCACCTGATGCCACTACAAATGGAGAGAACAGTGAAAACAAGATCCATGCATTTGCTGCTGATCCTGCTCGGCACCTTCGTGTGCCCGGTTGCCGGCGCCGCGGAACCGGCCGCCTGGGGTGCGATGGAGGTCGCGGGGAACTCGGTGGAACCGGGGACAAAAGGCAGGTTTCCGGTGATCAGCGAGCGTGGTTTCGAGGCGTCGTACCTCAACATGCCGGTGTACGTGGCGCGTGGTGCCAAGGCGGGCCCAACGCTTTGCGTGACTGCGGCGATACACGGTGACGAAACCAACAGCGTGGAAATTGCGCGACGTGTGTTTGCGGAGACCGATGCCACCAAATTGAGTGGCACTCTTTATATGCTGCCTTTTGTCAACGCGGACGGATTTCGCAACCGGAAACGCGAGATGACCGATGGACGCGACCTGAACCGCACTTTTCCCGGCAGCGCGAACGGCAGCGTGGCCTCCCTGGTCGCCAACTTCGTCTTCACCGACCTGACATCGCGATGCACCGCATTGGTCGACCTGCACACGGGTTCGAACCTTCGATCGAACTATCCGCAGATACGTGTCGACCTGGAGAACGAAGCCGCCAGAGAACTTGCCGTCCACTTCGGTGTCAGCATGATCCTGGGTGGCGGCGGACCCGATGGCAGCCTGCGTGGCGAAATCCTCAAAGCGGGCATTCCAGCCATCATCTACGAAGCGGGTGGACCGCTGCTGTTCCAGGAAGAGGAAGTTGCGCGTGGCACGGAGGGCGTCAGGAACGTAATGCATTATCTCGGCATGGCGGAAATACCGGGCTATGAACCCCCGCATCCGAAGATTTACGAAAAGACCCGGTGGGTTCGCGTGCCTCGCGGGCACGGTGGCTTCTTCTTTCCGGAGCTCACCATGGGAGCCATCGTAAAGGAGGGAACGCGCATGGGTTACGTGGTCGACCCCGTCACTGACGAAGTGCACGTCCTGACGTCCCAGTACGACGGCCAGATCATCGGCATGACCCTGCCGCAGCCTGTGCTTTCCGGCTACCCATTGTTCCACCTCGGGGTGGAGTAAGCGCAAGACAGGGAAGCCCTGGTTTTTTCGAAAGCCCGGTCATTGCGAGCGAAATCCGTCATTGCGAGCGCAGCGAAGCAATCTTGTGCATTGCATAGCGCGCTTTGCCGATTGCTTCGTCGCTTCGCTCCTCGCAAAGACGAATTAGTCAAGGCTTCCCTGTTTCCGGGCAATTCGGGCGGTCGTGGCTGGGCCTAGTGCTCGACCCTTTCGCTGTGCTTCTTGAAATACAGCTCTTTTGCCTGGCCGATCCAGTCGTCCTGCTCCATCCGGCCCCTGTTTTCCTTGAGCGCAAGGTTCACGCGGGCGATGTCCGAGGGGCCGAAGTTTGCAATCTGCTCGAACGTGAAGATGCCCAGCTCGTGCAGAGTGCGTTCGAACACTTTGCCTATACCCACGATCTCCTTGAGATCATCCTTGGCCACTGGCGAGGAAGCCGCGCCATTCGTTTCCAGTGACTTTGTCTGTTCGTGTATGTGCCTGCGCGCCTCTTCCTGCTGTTTCGCCATGTTGGCGATACTCTGTTCGACATCGCCGAGTTTCATGC
>JAKEGN010000082.1 GCA_022615525.1 Woeseiaceae bacterium | reverse complement strand
TCATTTGCACGCGCAGCGGAAAATATCTTCGAAGAACCCGCACGGGCCATCGCGAGAAACGCGATCGTCATCGCGATCGGATTCACGCCGCTGTTTTTCGCGCCGCTCGTACCCTACATCACAGTCGGCGCTTTCATGGCCGCCATCATGGCGCTCTCGGCATTGACGACGCTCCTGCTGCTGCCGCCCCTGATGGCCTGGTTCTTGCCGCGGCCCGCTGTAGCGACCGCGGATGATGATTCCGGGCCCGCTGCCCGCACGACCACGCCGTTACAGGAGTCACACCCGTGAGAAAATTCGCAATTCAGAGCCTGATCCTCCTTTCACTGTCGGCCGTTGCGGCAGCCGAGGACCTGTCCGATGCGGACGAGATCGTATCCCGCGCCAATCTCGCCGCTTATTACGTCGGCGCGGATGGCCGTTCCGAGGTGCGCATGATCATCAGCGATGCACAGGGTCGGCAACAGCGCCGCCAGTTCACGGTGTTACGCCGCGACGTGGCGGAAGGTGGAGACCAGCAATTCCTGGTGGTGTTCAGCCAACCGTCCGATGTGCGCGGCACGGCATTCCTGGTCGACAAGCATGTCGACCGGGACGACGACCGCTGGCTGTACCTCCCGGGACTGGACCTGGTCAAACGCATCTCCGCCGGCGACAAGCGCACGAGCTTTGTCGGCGCGCATTACTTCTACGAAGACGTGTCAGGCCGACGTCCCTCGGACGACAGCCACGAGCTCATTGAAACGACCGATGCATTCTATGTCCTGCGGCACGAGCCGAAAGATGCGGCGACAGTCGAGTTTGCCAGCTATACGACATGGATCGACAAGCTGACATTCCTGCCAATGAAGATCGAATACCGGAACTCGGCAGGCAAGGAATACCGCCGCGTCGAAGTCGTGGAGGTGCAGGAGTTCGGTGGGCACCCGACGGTAACGACCAGCAGGGTCATGGACCTTGCCGGCGGAGGCCAGACCGACATGCAGTTCCGCTACATCCAGTACGACGTCGGGATTCCGCAGGATATTTTCACCGAGCGATCGCTGCGCACTCCGCCACGCGAGTGGCTCGAGCGTCCGGCCGAGTGACATTGCGTCACGCATATGAAGCATTTGCTCCCTGCGTTGTTCCTTTGCTTGCTGCTGCCCGCCGGCCTGTTCGCGCAGGAAGACCCGTGGGGCGAGGATGACTGGGATGACGAAGAGCAGGAGTCTCGCTGGAGCGGCTTCGTCGAGGGAGGTTTCGGTACCCGATTCAGCGCCGATCCGCTGATCGACAATCCCCATACGCTCGAGGAAATTCGCTGGAGGCTCGAGTCCGAATGGCAGCCCGGCCGCTACACTTTCGGCTTCAAGGCGGATGCGGCTTACGATGGCATCGAGGGCCAGTGGACCGGCGAGGTCCGCGACCTGACGCTGGCCTTCACTGCCGGCGCCAGCACCGATCTCAAGATCGGGCGCCAGGTGCAGACCTGGGGCACCGGCGACCTCGTGTTTCTCAACGACCTCTTTCCCAAGGATTTCGTGTCCTTCTTTGCCGGCCGCGACGATGAATACCTGAAGGCGCCTGGAAATGCCATTCGCATCAGCAAGTACGCGCCGGCCGTCAACATCGATTTCTCCTGGACACCGGTATTCGAGCCGGATATTTATCTTACCGGCGAGCGATTCTCGTTTTTCTCGCCGATTGCGGGCGGCAACGTGGCCCCGGATCCACCCCTGTCCGCCATCGAACCCGAGAAATCCTTGTCCAACGGAGAATTCGCATTGCGCTTGTTTCGCAACGTCGAGGGCCGGGAGTACGCCCTGTATGCGTACAACGGATTCTTCAAGCAACCGCGGGCACTGACGGAGGACCTGGAGCCGACCTTCGCAGCAATGACCTCGCTCGGCGCCAGCCTGCGCCGGCCCGCCGGACCGGGACTGCTGAATAGCGAGGTATCGTATTACGCATCGAGGGACGACCGCGGGGGCAGCGATCCGCTGATCCCGAACGACCAGTTTCGCTTTCTCGCCGGGTATGAATGGGAAGCCCGGCCGAATTTCACCGTCGGCCTGCAGTACTACCTCGAGTGGACACTCGACTACGACGTATTGATCGACAACTCGCCGTTTCCGCAGTACGAAGCCGACGAGTTCCGGCACCTGCTGACCAATCGCCTGACCTATCGCGCCGGCCGAGACCGGTACACATGGTCCTTGTTCACGTTTTACTCGCCCAGCGACCAGGATTTTTACCTGCGTCCGATCTTCACTTACAGGCACAGCGACCAATGGTCGGTCTACGCCGGGGCAAACCTTTTCGGCGGAAATAAACCTGACACCTTTTTCAGTCAATTGCAGGATGCGAGCAATGCTTACCTGCGTGTGCGTTACAACTATTGAGGAGAAATCAGATGGCTACAAAGATGTCGCTCGAACATGCCGTGGATGCATTTGCCGCCTTCATGGTCCTGTTATCGGTGCTATTGACTTACTTCGTGCACCCCGGATTCGTCTGGCTCACCGTATTCGTCGGCGCGAATCTCTTTCAGCAGGCTTTTACCGGCTTTTGTCCTGCGGCGATCGTGCTGCGCAAAGCTTGCGGATTCAGGCCGGCCGGAGAGGCGGCGCGGTAGTCAATCGCGTGCCGCGAGCGGCACGCTGCCCTGCGCCAGCGGTGCTTCATCCGGCACTGATTTGAGCAGACGGCTCGTCAACAGGCCGGCCGTTATCGAACCGTTGACGTTCAGCGCCGTGCGCGCCATGTCGATCAGCGGCTCGACCGATATGAGCAGCGCGGCAATGGTGACCGGAAATCCCATGGCCGGCAGGACAATCAACGCCGCGAAAGTAGCGCCGCCGCCGACGCCGGCTACGCCGAAGGAACTGATGGCGATGATGGCGGCAAGCCCGGCGATGAAGGGCAGGCTGGTGGGATCCACTCCCATCGTCGGCGCAACCATGACCGCCAGCATGGCCGGATAAATACCGGCGCAACCGTTCTGCCCGATGGTGGCGCCGAAGGAGGCCGACACATTGGCAATCGGCACCGGCACTTTCAGCTGCTCGACCTGTGTCTCGACGCTCAACGGAATGGTGGCGGCCGAACTGCGCGACGTGAAAGCGAACGTCAACACGGGCCACACCTTGCGAAAGTAAGCCGGCACGTTTATGCCGGCGAGGGCGAGCAGCAAGGCATGCACGCCGAACATGATAAATATCGCGACGTAGGACGCAACGATGAACGACAGCAGGTTCAGGATGTCCGCCGCATTGGACCCCGCCACTACTTTGGTCATCAGCGCGAGGATTCCGTAGGGCGTCAGCATCATCACGATGCGCACGAGTTTCATGATGATCGCCTGGATCGTATTGACGAACTGGCGAATGCTCTCCCCCTGAGCGGGATTGTCCTTCGCCACCATCAGCGCAGCGATGCCGAAAAGGATGCCGAACAGCACGACGGCAATGATCGAGGTATCGCGCGCCCCGGTCAGGTCCAGAAATATATTCGAGGGTACGAAGCGCACCAGCATGTCCGCGATGCCCAGGCCGGCAACCGTTGCACGGCGTTGCTCGAGCACTTCGGCGCGGGCAAGTTCTCGTACGCCTTCCGTCAGGCCTTCCGCGCTGAGGCCGAACAGGCTGGCGATCAGGATGCCGACCAGGGCCGCTACCACGGTCGTACCGACCAGGATACCGATGACCGAGCCCCCTATTTTTCCAAGCGCCGCGATATCGCTCATGCGCGCGACGGCCGCGATCATCATGATCAGCACCAGCGGCATCACGATCATCTTGAGCAGGTTGACGTAGATGTCGGCGACCGCATTGGTCCATTTGAGCGTGCCGGACATGACACCGGGATCACCCGCATAGAGAAATTGAAGCGCGAAGCCGAACGCGACACCGGCCACGAGCCCGGCAAGGATCTGCTGCGACAGCGAGAAGCGCGGCAAGCGAAAACGCATCAACAGGACAATAAGGCCTGCAAAGACGACGAGGTTGACTATGACGGGCAATGACATCTCGCTACTCCGCGCGCAAAGCCGGGCTCAGGCGAGCCAGCTGTGGCATCCGATGAAACTCCGGGCGTTCATAGCTAATCTACACGATCGGCAGGAATGCAGATAGCCGCGGCGGTTGCGGATATCTACTTTTCAGCCAGCGCGTACAGGAAATCGACGTAGGACTTCTCGATTTCCGCAAGACCGGCCACGGCGAGGCCCTCTTTCGGTTTGATCAGCATGATCTCGTTCGGCGCATGCGCGCCGGTGCCATAACCAATGCCGAAAGGCACCATGGGAATCCCGAGTCTCTCGGTGAACTGGTAGAACGGCGCACTGCCCGCGAGGCG
>JAKEGN010000419.1 GCA_022615525.1 Woeseiaceae bacterium | reverse complement strand
CGCGACGTCCTTGAGCTGCGGGACGTTTCCGACAGTGACCGGCTCCGACGCGAGCAATGTACCGGCAAGGACGGGCAATGCGGCATTCTTCGCGCCCGAAACGCTGATCTCTCCGGCAAGAGGTATGCCGCCCGTTATGAGTAGTTTGTCCAATCGCTTGTCAGACCCTTCCGGTCGTCTCCAGGTCGCGCCATTCCGCCGGCGTGTGCGCGCGAATCGCCATCGCGTGAATTTCGTTTCCCATCAGCTTGCCGAGGCACCTGTATATCATCTGGTGCCGCGCAAGCGGCCGTTTGCCGGAAAACTCTTCGCTGATAACCAACGCTTGATAATGCGTATTGTCGTCACTGGTTACCTGTACGTGTGAACACGCCAGCCCCTGCTCGATCAGCTTGCTTACCTGTTCGGGTTCCATTTCACTCCTCGGCGGCCCTGTCCGCCGGCGAAGTGTAACAAAAGCCTTGCCACTGCTATTGCTTGCGCGATCGCTGACAATTGACATCCGGTGTGGAAATCACGCATAAACCGCCTCTCAATCAGAACTAATTCCCTGCAAGCCCGCCGGGCACATACCCTACCCGGCCCCCGACTCAAGACGGAAATATGCTTGGCAATCTAGTCGAAGTTATCGCCGGCCTCGCCCTGCTGATCTGGGGTGCAAACAGATTCGTTCTTGGCGCTTCGGCGACAGCGAGAAATCTGGGCGTATCGTCGCTGCTTATCGGCCTGACGATCGTTGCCTTTGCGACTTCAGCCCCCGAAGTGCTCGTATCCGTTTTTGCGGGGTTGCGCGGCGAGTCCGACCTGGCCGTCGGCAACGCAATCGGCTCCAACATCGCAAACATCGGGCTGGTGCTCGGCGTGGTCGCCTTCATCCGGCCGATCGAACTCAAGTCGACGACATTGGCACGTGAGATGCCCGCATTGCTTGCCGTGTCACTTCTGACCGTATCGCTGTTCTTCGATACCTACCTGAGCCGTGCCGACGGTCTCCTGCTGCTCGCAAGTCTCGTCGTCGTCACCTTCTGGCTGACCCGCCTGAGCATGCGCTCGGCGGCCCAAGACCCGATGCGGGTCGAATTCGAAGCAGAGATCCCGGCCGATATCCGAATGCCGACGGCCATCGCCTGGCTGATCGTGGGCCTGGCAGCATTGCTGTTCGGCGCGCAGCTGCTGGTCGACGGTTCGGTGGCAATCGCCCGTGCATTCGGTATTAGTGAGATCGTCATAGGCATTACCCTGGTTGCCATTGGCACCAGCCTGCCGGAATTTGCCGTTACCGTGGTAAGCGCACTCAAGCGAGAGTACGACATTGCCATAGGAAATATAGTCGGTTCCAACATCTTCAATTTGCTGGCGGTAATTGGGGTCGCTGCGGTTATCGAACCGGCCTCGCTGCATCCGTCGGTCCTGTCGCTGCACATCTTCGTGATGGTTGCGTTCACACTGGCCCTGTTCGCCATAACCTATGAGACCCGTGGAAAGGGCAGGATCAAACGCATCGAGGGTGTGGTGCTGGTAACATCCTATGTCACCTACATCGCTTATATAGTCATGCAAAACGTTTAGAATTGGTCGTGAGAATCGGTCGGGAATTACTGATCTGGAGGCGGATTGGGCAAGGACCTCAACGCGGACGAACTCATCGGACTGGCAAGGCGAGTGCTGGACATCGAGGCCCGGGCGGTCGACGGCATGCGCTCGCGCCTGGACCAGTCCTTTGCCCGGGCATGCGCGCTGTGCCTGCAGACCGAGGGGCGGGTGGTCGTCACCGGCATGGGCAAATCCGGTCACGTCGGCGGAAAAATTGCTGCGACGCTCGCAAGCACGGGAACTCCTTCTTTCTTCATGCACCCGGCCGAAGCCAGCCACGGCGATCTCGGCATGATCACGCGTCAGGACCTGCTGCTCGCCGTATCCTATTCGGGCGAAACGCAGGAGATCATCACTATCCTGCCGCTGGTCAAGAGGATGGGGGCGAAGCTGTTGTCGATGACAGGCCGCAAGGACTCGACTCTTGCGAAGGCCGCAGACGTACACCTGGACGTCAGCGTCAGCGAGGAAGCCTGCCCTTTGAATCTGGCGCCGACGGCCAGCACTACCGCCACCCTCGCGATGGGCGACGCACTTGCGGTCGCGTTGCTCGAATCGCGTGGCTTTACCGCGGAAGATTTTGCGCTGTCACATCCGAGCGGCAGCCTGGGCAAGAAACTCCTGTTGCGAGTCGAAGACGTAATGCACAAGGGTGCGGAGATTCCGATGGTTCGCGACACGGTCAGCTTGAGTGACGGCCTCATGGAGATGACGCGCAAGGGACTCGGAATGACCGGGGTCGTGGACGATAACGGCAAACTCGTGGGCGTATTCACCGATGGTGACTTGCGCCGCGCTCTCGACACCGGTATTGACGTGCACAAGACCCGCATGGGATCGGTAATGCATCGCGGCGGCATTGTAACCAGCCCTGATACGATGGCCGCCGCCGCGGTCCATACCATGGAAGAGAAAAAGATTACGGCGCTGCTGGTCGTGGACCAGGACGGTCGCCTGATCGGCGCCCTCAATGTTCACGACCTGTTTCGCGCTGGAATCATGTGATCCAGGTGAAACCGAAATCGCAGGCCCGTCTTGCAGCAATCCGCCTGGTTGCATTCGACGTTGATGGCGTATTCACGGACGGCCGATTTTATCTCTCGGACAGCGGCATCGAGAGCAAGGCCTTTTGCACGCTGGATGGTTTCGGGATCAGGGCGATCATCAAGGCCGGCATTCAGGTTGCGGTCATCAGCGGCCGCAAGTCGCGCGCGGTCGAAATTCGGATGCAGGAACTCGGAATTTCCAACGTGGCATTGGGTTGTGCGGACAAACTTCAGGAATTCGACCGGATCTGTGATTCCCTTGGACTGGACAAGTCCGAATGCGCCTATGTCGGCGATGACATACCGGATCTGCCCCTGTTGCAGCAGGTGGGGTTCTCCGTGGCTGTGGCCAACAGCGTTGCCGAAGTCCGCCAGGCCTGTGATTACACGACAACGGCGCCCGGAGGTTACGGCGCCGTACGCGAAGTCTGTGACATGATCCTCGACGCGGCGGTTCGCCGATGAGCCTGCAGAGGATTCTCGGCGTCACCCTGCTGCTGACGGCGGCACTCGGCAGCTGGTATCT
>JAKEGN010000418.1 GCA_022615525.1 Woeseiaceae bacterium | reverse complement strand
TGCAGAGCGGCGACGCCGGCGAATTTCGGGTGCAGAAATACGAGTACGGCGAAAACGACGATCGCGATGACAAGCAGCCGGACTTCGTTGGCGACCGGCGGCGCCAGCGGCTTGACCCACGGTCCTTCGCGGCTGTTGATGACCACGATTTCCAGCAAAGCCCAGGCACCAAGCCCGCCGAAAAGCAGCAGCGAACGGCTGTCGCCATTCGCAAGCAGGTGCGCCACCGACCATGCCACGACGGCGGAAAGCTGCGGGTGGCGTATGTACCGTTTCAGGCGTGTTCGCGCATGCGAAGCGGCGAACAGGAAAACCGCAATCGGCATCAGCAGGATGGCGGCGATGCCGCCCCACGCCGGGGGCAGGTAAACAGGTTCGGGAGCGGTCGAGCGCCAGCCCAGGATGATCAGCGCCAGCGCCAGGAACAGCGCGAGGGAGAAAACAGCTTTGTACGGTTTTTCGCCGATGCCGGCAATGACCTTCTGCCGGATCGTCTGCCCGGGGCCGGGTATCAGGTGTACCACCGCCCAAAGCAGAATTCCGGCTGATAGCATGACCATCGACATTCTCCTTGTTGTTGTGCGCGAGGCAGGTTGTGCACGGGGTAGTCTGTTGCGATTATAGCGCCGGACCCGAGTTCGTGATCGATATCGCGGGCCACCGTCCGGACCTTGCCATCACAGAGTGTGTCGACAATGCGCGTTTTCGATGCCGACAGTGTTGCCAATTCCCTGCCATACGATCAGCTCATCGAAGCGATCGAAGATGCTTTCAGGGAAGGCGCGACAGTCCCGCAACGCTCGCAATACCCGGTTGCGGTACCGAACGCAACGAGCGGCAGTCTGCTTTTGATGCCGGCCTGGACCAGCGGCGAGTTCCTGGGCGTGAAGATCGTGACCGTTTTCCCCGATAACGAGTTGCACGGCATGGCTGCGGTCCGTGCGACCTATGTGATCATGGATGCGAATACCGGGGCGCCACGCGGCATACTCGATGGTACGGAACTGACATTGCGCCGGACCGCTGCGGCCTCTGCACTGGCATCGAAGTACCTGTCCCGGCCGGATTCGCGCACCTTGTTGATGGTAGGTACGGGCAAACTGGCGCCGCACATGATACTCGCGCACGCGACCGTGCGACCGATCTCGAAACTGCTGCTGTGGGGGCGACGCATCGATGCGGCGAAAGCGCTAGCCGATGAGATGCGTGATGCCGTAGTAGATGTTGCGGCCGTCGAAAACCTGGAAGAGGCCGTTCGCCGGTCGGACATCATTAGTTGCGCGACGCTGGCAAAGGAACCGCTGCTGCATGGCGAGTGGCTGCAAGCGGGCCAGCATGTCGACCTTGTCGGATCCTTCACGCCGGAGATGCGCGAGGCGGATACGGAAGCGGTGTTGCGTTCGGAATTGTTCGTCGATACACACGCCGGAGCAACAACGGAGGCCGGCGAGATCGTACAGGCAATCCGCGCCGGCAAACTGGCGCAAACGGACATACGGGCCGACCTTGCGGCATTGGTGCGTGGTGAGCATGCCGGGCGTTCATCGGCCGAGGCGATCACGCTCTTCAAATCGGTCGGCACGGCACTCGAGGACCTGGCGGCGGCCAAACTGGTCCTCTCCAATTCAGCATGAGGCGAACCCTGCCGGCCGTGCTGGCGCTGGTGCTGACGTCTCGGTCAGCAGTCGCGGACGGGATCATGGACTATATCCGCAACTACGATCTCAACAATTACGCGCTCGGGCTGGCGGTGACCACCAGCCAGAGTCCGTATGTCGACGACGATAACAGTACCTGGGGCTACCCCTACCTGAGCAGTTTTCGCAATGCCGCGTTCACCGACGACTGGTTGCTGATCAACGACGGTGATCTCGGGGCTCGTTGGGTTTCTGGCGGAGGCTGGGTACTCGGCGCGGTAGGGCGCATGAATGCCGGCGGCTTCGGCAACACGGACTCCGTAGCGCTGCAGGGACTCGAGGAACGCCAGTGGACTATCGAGGCCGGTCCACTGGTCGGCTGGCGGGGCTGGCCGTTACACCTCGAATACAAGCTTTACATGGACTTGCTCAATCGTGCCGAGGGAATGAAAAACGAGTTTACGCTGTCGTTTCCGGCCGAGTTTTCGTGGGGGTACCTTGTGCCTTACGTGAAGCTGGTGCACCAGGACGCCGACTACAACGATTATTACTTCGGCGTGTCGGCTGACGAAGCGACGCCGACCCGGGAAGCCTACTCGGCAGGCGCGAGCAACAACATCGTTGCCCAATTTCGTGCCGGCTACGCCCTCAGCGAACGATGGTTACTCACAGGGCATGTCAGCTCGGAATGGCTAGGATCCTCGATCCGGAACAGCCCGATAGTCGAAGAAGACCGGCTCTGGTCGTTCAACGTCGGCCTCGCCTACAACGCGGATATCTTCCAGCCGCGTACCTACAGTGGCGAAGCCATTCGTATGCCGCGGTTCGAATTCCAGGTCGGGGCCTACCGCAACAACATAGACAGCCGCTTCTTTCGCGAATCCGGTGACGGAAGCCCGTCCGACGAAGTCGACGGGGAGGACACGCTCGGCCTCGAGGAAGAAAAGACGGTGTGGCAGTTTGACGCGATCGCCCGCATCGGCCTGTACCATCGGTTCGAGGCGAGCTATTTCGAACTGAGCCGCCGGGCGTCGGCGGAGTTGACTGCCGACGTACGCATCGGTGGTCAGGTTGTCAGCACCGGCACGACCGTAGCCTCGGAATCGTCGACAAGAGTTACAAGACTCGCGTACGCATACTCTTTGATGAACGATTCGCAGAAGGAGCTGGGTGTCATGGCCGGCATGCACCTCACCCGTTACAAGACCGAAATCCTTGCTACAGACACGATTGACGGCGAACAATCGAAACTGTCGACTCCGCTCCCGGTGATCGGGGCCTTCGGCGGCGTGCATCTCGGTAACAAGATGCGGCTGGACGCGAAAGTGCAGATCTTTCGCATGGACTTCGACAGTTACGACGGCTCGCTGAACTTCGTGTATCTCGGCCTGCAGAGGTTGCTGGGCGACTGGGGAAGCGCGGGCATAGGCTACAACTACTACTCCCTGCATCTTGATTCGAGCAAC
>JAKEGN010000007.1 GCA_022615525.1 Woeseiaceae bacterium | reverse complement strand
GTTGCGGGTCGATATCCGGCGTGATGCCGTGGCCTAGATTGAAGACGTGGCCGGGGCCATTGCCGTAACTCGACAGCACCCCGGCAACCGACTTTTCGATCCGCTCGGGCGACTCGCGCAACACCGCCGGATCCAGGTTGCCCTGGAGCGCAACGCCATCGTTCGTGTAGCGCCTTGCCTCCGCGAGGCTGGTGGTCCAGTCCACACCGAGTGCATCACAGCCGGTTTTCACCATGTCGGCGAGCAACGCGCCGGCGCCCTTCGTGAAAAGTATCACCGGTATGCGCTGTCCTTCCCGTTCGCGCTGCAGCCCGTCGACGATTTTCTGCATGCTGCCCAATGAATGGCGGCGGTAATCATCGGCATCGAGGGCCGCGCCCCAGGTATCGAATATCATCACAACCTGCGCGCCGGATTCGATCTGGGCATTCAGATAGTCGATGGTAGTCAGCGCCACGCGGTCGAGCAGCAGCGCCAGCGTGGCCGGCTCATCCTTCAATAAGCCTTTGATTTTATTGAACTCTCGGCTAGAGCCGCCCTCGACCATGTAGGTGGCGACGGTCCACGGGCTGCCGGCAAAGCCGATCAGCGGCACGCTGCCGTCAAGTTCGCGGCGGATCAGGCGTACAGCATCGAACACGTACCCCAGTTTTGCCGCAACGTCCGGCACTGCGAGGTTTCGTACCTGTGCCGCAGTCTGCACCGGTCGTCGGAATTTCGGTCCTTCGCCTTCTTCGAAATGCAGGCCCAGTCCCATCGCATCCGGGATTGTCAGGATATCGGAGAACAGGATCGCCGCGTCGAGCCGGAATCGTCGCAGCGGTTGCAGCGTCACTTCGCAGGCGAGCTCCGGGTTCGTGCAGAGACTCATGAAGTCGCCCGCTTTCTGGCGTACCTCGCGATACTCCGGGAGGTATCGGCCCGCCTGGCGCATGATCCAGACCGGCGTCCGCGGTACCGGCTGGCGCAGCAATGCGCGTATGAGCAGGTCGTTCTTCGGTGAAATCGGCATGGTCAGAAAAGCGACGCTATGGTCTTCTGTATTGCCAGGGCAGCCGCGCGCGGATCGGCGGCGTCACGGATCGGCCGACCGACGACGATGTAATCCGCGCCGTTCGCAAACGCCTGCGGGACGCTTGCGACGCGTTTCTGGTCACCTTCCGGTTTGTTGTCGACAGGGCGGATCCCCGGGGTGACAACCAGCAGCCGACGATCGATATACTGCCGCAGCACCGCAGCCTCGAGCCCGGACGAGATCACTCCGTCGCATCCGGCCTCGAGTGCCCTGCGCGCGCGCGACAGCACCAGCGCTGCGACATCGCAGTCAAAGCCCAAGTCATCGAGGTCTCCCCTGTCGAGACTGGTCAGGACCGTTACCGCGAGCACCTTGAGATCAGCGCCCTTGTTTGCCGCAGCGGCTTCCATGATCGACTGGTTGCCATGCACGGTTACGAAGGTCGCGCCGCGATCCTGTAACTGCCGCACAGCGGAGCCAACGGTCGCCGGGATGTCGAAAAACTTGAGATCGGCAAATACCTTCTTGCTCCGCGCCAGCATCCAGTCCATCAGCTCGAAGTAGCCGCCGCTCATCATCAGCTCCAGTCCGAGCTTATAGAAACTGACTGCGTCGCCCAGTTCTTCCGTCAGCTGTCGCGCCTGGTCGCAGTCAGGCAGGTCCATGGCGAATATCAGTCGCTCGTTGACCGGGATGTCGGGTTTGCTCACGGCGGCGTGCTCCGTCGGGGTATGCAGGGGCGGCGCATTCTAGCATTACAAATGCCGATGGTTGAGCTGTAGGAGCGAGCGGTGCTCGCGACAGTGATGCGGATTTCTCGTTGCATGGCGGCGTGGCGCCGGCTGGATCTCGCCAATCTTCGCCGCCGCAGTACCGGCTGGCGAACTGCGAGCGCAGCGGCCGTACCGGCAGTCCTTCGAGCGACTCAGGATTTCTGAGTGAGAAGGACGGCCGGGACGGCCGCGCGCGTGCTCAAAACGCCGTAGTCAGCGCAGGCGCTCGTACTCCGCGATGGCAAAGCGATCGGTCATGCCGGCGATGTAGTCCGCGATAACGCGGGCCTTTACCGCCATGCCGCCCAGTCCCGCACGGGCCGAGAACTCTTGCGGCATCTGCGACGGATGGTCCATGTATAAACCGAACAGCGCCCGGACCATCTCGCGTGCCTTGTCGGTCATGCGCTTTACCGTCGTGTGCCTGTACATGTTCCGGTTAAGGAAGCTTTTGAGCTCGCCATGCTCTGCCAGCACGGCCTCTGTGAATGCAACCAGCGGTACCGCCTGCGACCGTATGTCTTCTATCGATTCCGGTCGAACCCTCTCTATCGCCGCCTGCGTGTTTTCAATCAGGTCCGTGACGACGCGGTTGATCATTCGGCGTATGACTTCATAGATCAGCCGCCGATCCTCGAGGTCCGGGTAACGCGAGTGCACCGCGTCGAATTCCCTCGCAAACATCGCCTGCTCACGAAGCTGCTCCAGGGTCAGCAGGTTTGCACGATAGCCGTCATCGACGTCGTGATTGTTGTAGGCGATGGCATCGGCGAGGTCGGCAATCTGCGCCTCGAGGCCGGGCTGGCGTCGCTCGAGGAAGCGCCGTCCGAGTTCACCGAGCTGGCGGGCATTCTTTGCCGAGCAGTGTTTGAGTATGCCCTCGCGGGTCTCGAAGGTCAGGTTGAGGCCGGGGAAGTCTGCGTATTTCGCCTCGAGTTCGTCGACCACGCGCAACGACTGCAGGTTGTGTTCGAAGCCGCCGAAATCACGCATGCAGGCATTGAGCGCATCTTGCCCGGCGTGGCCAAAAGGCGTGTGGCCGAGGTCGTGCGCAAGACAGATTGCTTCGGTGAGCGATTCGTTCAGATTGAGTGCGCGCGCTACGGTTCGTCCTATCTGCGCAACCTCCAGCGAGTGCGTCAGCCGCGTCCTGTACATGTCTCCTTCGTGGTTCACGAACACTTGCGTCTTGTAGACCAGGCGGCGGAATGCAGTGGAGTGCACTATGCGGTCGCGGTCCCTCTGGAATTCGCTGCGGTAGCGCGTGGCAGGCTCCGGGTAACGCCGGCCGAGGCTCGCGGATTCACTGGCGGCGTAAGGCGCGAGACCGCTGCTGTCGTGTGCCATCATGGCTCAGCTATTGGCCGTTTCCAGGACTGAATCCAGCCGGCCGGGCTCATCCGGAACACCGACATAGGCATCGCCTATGGCACGCAGCATGACGAAACGAAGCTTCTTCTGCTGCACCTTCTTGTCGAGTTCCATGGCGGCCCGCAACGCCCCTGCCCCCACCGCGGGAGGTGCTACGGGAAGCCCCGCCGCGGCAATGAGTGCACGCAGCCGGTCGCGTTCCGTTGCCGCGAGCCCGCCGAGGTCTGCCGCCATCATCATGCCGGCGGCTACCGCCTCACCGTGCAACCATTTGCCATAGCCGGAACAGTTTTCGATGGCATGCCCGAAGGTGTGCCCGAAGTTCAGCAGCGCCCTGCGTCCCTGCTCCCTTTCGTCAGCGGCAACGACGGCCGCCTTGATCTCGCAGGAGCGCAGGATCGCCTGTGCCAGCAGTTCCCTGTCGCGATGCATCAGTCGGCCGATGTTCTTCTCCAGCCAGGCGAAATATTCGCGATCGAGTATTGCTGCGTGCTTGATGACCTCCGCCATGCCGGCGCTGAATTCGCGCGCCGGCAAGGTCACCAGCGTATCGGTATCGATGAGGACGAGCTTCGGCTGGTGGAATGCGCCGATGAGATTCTTCCCGCCCGCATGATTCACGCCGGTCTTGCCGCCGACCGAGGAATCGACCTGGGCCAGCAACGTCGTGGGCACCTGGATGAACGCGACTCCCCGCATGTAGCAGGCAGCGGCAAAGCCGGTGATATCCCCGACGACGCCACCGCCCAGCGCAATGAGTGTCACGTCGCGATTGGCACCGGCGCTTACCAGTTCGTCGATGACGGTCCCGACACTCGCCAGTGTCTTGTATGCTTCGCCGTCACGAAGGTTCACCGTGCGCAGGTTTTTGCCTGCAAGCATTCGTCTCAGCGGGTCGAGGTAGATCGGCGCCACCGTCTCGTTGCTCACGACGAGGCAATCCGGCCCGGAAACGAAAGCAGCCAGGTCAAATCCCTCGCCGAGGAGCCTGGCTCCGATTACGACGGGGTAGCCGCGATTTCCCAGCTCGACTTTCAGTGTAAGGGGATTTGCCAATGCCGTTTCCGCCCCGCAGTAGCGGCAGAGGTTACCTGAATCGGTCGTCGAAAGTCTTGCCGGGGCCGGCGCACAACACGAGCTACAGCGCGTCGAATATTTCCTTTGCAACGGCCTGCACGCGCCGGCCGTCGGTTGCGACCACCAGGTCGGCGATCTCGCGGTACAAGGGATCGCGCACTTCCGACAGGCGCTCGAGTACCGTGCGGGGATCCCCGCCTGCCAGCAATGGACGCTCGCGTCCCCTCTCGGTGCGTTTCAGCTGCTGATCGACGCTGGTTTGCAGGTATACGACGAAACCCCTCGCGCCGAGGCGGCTGCGGCTGTCCGCATCGAGGATGGCGCCACCGCCGGTCGCCAGCACGACGCCGGTGCGATCCGTGAGCTGATCGATGATGGCAGCCTCGCGAACGCGGAACCCGGCCTCTCCTTCCTTCTCGAATATGAAGGCGATATCGACGCCAGTGCGGGCCTCGATCTCGTCATCGCTGTCGACGAAGTCGAAGTGCAATAGTTTGGCCAGCTGGCGTCCAACGGCGGATTTCCCGGCTCCCATCGGTCCAACCAGGAACAGATTCTTCGGTTTCATGCTTTCCGTCAGACTAAGGCAGAAAGCCAACCCTTCGGTTGGCTTTCCGGTGTCCATGGCTTATGCCCGATCTAGTAAATGCTCGACCCTTCCGTGAGGATCCGGGGCGTTACGAATATCAGCAGCTCTGCCTTGTTCGAGACTTTGCTCGTCGAGCGGAACAGCACGCCCAGTCCCGGAATATCTCCGAGATATGGAACCTTGTTCACGGTCTCGCGTCGTTCAGTCTCGTAGATGCCGCCGAGTACGACAGTCTGTCCGTCTCTTACCAGTACCTGCGTCTCCACGGATCGTGTATCGATACTCGGTACGAATCCGCCGGTCGCGCTCGGGGTCAACTCACCAACGTTGTCCTTGCTGACCAGCAAGTCCATGATGATGTTGTTGTCCGGCGTGATCTGCGGCGTCACCGTCAGGCTGAGGACCGCCTTCTTGAACTGCGTGGTCGTGGCACCGGAAGATGCGGACTCCTGGTAGGGAATTTCAACACCCTGCTCGATCCGGGCTTCCTTCTGGTTCGCCGTAATGACGCGCGGTGTCGAAACGATCTCGCCACGACCTTCCGCCTGGAGAGCCGTCAACTCGAGGTCGACCAGGTATTCCGTTTCCAGTACGGCCAGGGAGAATCGCCCTGCCGGGTTGCCAATCGGTACGTTGACGTTGTAACGATCGGTAAGCTGCGGCAACTCGATAGGTGTAATCGGACCGCCGGGGCCATTGGTGGCGAGATTGTCGAGAATCGAGTTGATCATCGTGTCGGTACCGCCGCCGGTGCCCGAAATGACGGTTGCGCCGTCAGTGCTGTTTTCCTTGTATGCGGTCGCACCGAAGCGGACGCCGAGATCACGGCTGAAGTCGTCGTTGACGACCACAATGCGGGACTCGATCAGCACCTGGCGGATCGGGATATCCAGCGTGGCCACCAGCCTGCGGATGTTCTGCAGCCGTTCGGCCGTGTCATGAACGAGCAGCGTATTGGTACGGTCGTCGATGGCGACGCTGCCGCGCTCAGACAGAAGCGAATTCTTGTCGGCATCGCCGCCCATCAGGGCAGCAAGGTCCGAAGCTTTCGCATAGTTGACCTGCAGGAACTCGGAGTACAGCGGTTCCAGCTCGGTGATAGCCTGCTTGGCCTCGAGATCCGCAGTTTCGCGTGCCGCGATTTCCTCTGCCGGTGCAACGATAATGACATTGCCGTTCTGGCGCATGTCGAGACCCTTGGTGGTCATGACGATATCAAGTGCCTGGTCCCACGGAACATTGCGCAATCGCAGCGTCACATTGCCCTGCACCGTGTCTGATACCACTATATTGCTGCCCGAGGTCTCCGCCAGCAATTGCAGGACTGCTCGTGTTTCGATGTCCTGGAAATTGAGCGTCAGCCTCTGGCCCGAGTACTCCTTGGTCTCCGAAAAGAGACTCGACGTCGCTGCTGCATCAGCAGCGACCGGGTTGATCTCGATAGCAAACTCATTGTCCGACTGGTAGGCGAGTTGCTCGTACTTGCCTTCGGCAGAAATGATGATGCGCGTGTCGAGATTGGTCTTCAGCGTATCGACCGTCGTGACCGGTGTCGCGAAATCCGTTACATCGAGGCGGCGCATCAGTTCCGACGGCAGATTGGTGTCCTTGAATATAGCCACCACACGACCGCCTTCCTCGCGAATGTCCACTGTGGTCGACGGTTCGCTGAGGTTGACCATCACGCGGCCGCCGCCACCCTCGGTGCGGCGAAAATCGACGCTGTTGATCGAACGTCCACCGCTCGACGCATACGATGCACCCGCGGCTGGCGCAGAGCCGGCGAATTGCGTCGATACGTCGGTGTCGCCGGCGTCAGCGCCGAGCGTGACATATATGGTGTTGCCGCTGCGGCGCGTGTCGTAGGCGACCATCGAGTCCAGGTTGAGCACGACGCGGGTGCGTCCGTTCGCTTCCGCTGCGAGGACGGTATCCAGCGGCCCGAGATTCACGTCGCGGCGCCTCGAGGACAGCCCGAGTGTCGTCTCAGGCAGGTCCAGCGCAATCCGCGCCGGGTTGTCGATGGTAAACGCCAGTGGCTCCGGAGCGGTGCCGCTGAGGATGAGCTTCAGCTCGACCCTTTGTCCCGGCAGGCTCTGAACCTGAATGTCCTGCAACCGGTTGCCCTCCTGCGCATTTGCGGCAAAACCGCAAACCATGAGGATTAAGCCCTGTGCGATTGCCGCCAGTTGCGTCACCGAACGTCGGTATTTTGTGCCGATCATCGGCTTGATATTGAGCGCCATTCGAATTACTCCCAGTTCCATTCAGGCATCAGTCTGCAAGACCGACAGCGGCTTCACGTTCTATGTACCCGCCGATCCCGTCCGATATAATTTCGATCAGTTCGATTTCCGATTCATTGACTGCAACAATCCGGCCGTCGTTTTGCCCCATGTAGTTGCCAGGCACGACGCGATGCACGAGACCGTCCGCGGTCTGCACCAGGCCATAGTTGGTTCCACCGAGTTCGAGAGTTCCGACCATCCTCAGCGTATCCAGCGAAAACTGCTCGAGGAACTCGCGGCTGCGCTCCGGGTCCGGGCGGGTCGATCCCGCCGCGGCGCCTGCGGCCGCCTGCGGTGCATCGGGCACGAACGGAGAGCGAAAGCCTTCTGCGTCGGCTTTGTAGACGAACACCTCATAAGGCGTGATTTCCGGCAGCGGTTCTATGCGTCCGCCTGGCCGGGCCTTGACTTCGTCAATGTACGCCTCGAGATCATCGTTGCCGCCGGAGCAGGCGGACAGGCTGGCGACCAGCAATACCATCGGCAACCATCGTTTGGTGAGGAGAGCATCCATGGTTATTCCGACTCCTCTTCAATATAGCGATAGGTCTTCGCCGTCGTCTCCAGTGTCAGGCGATCGAACCTTGTTGCATCCTCCGGCGTGATGATGATGTTGTGCAGTGTCACGATACGCGGCAGTGCAGCAACCGCACTCACGAAGTTCGCAATCTCGTGATAGCCGCCGGACAATATGATTTTTATCGGCTTTTCGGCGTAGAAATCCTTGGGAACCTCTGCCTGCGGCTGAAACAGCTTCTCCTGCAATCCCGCGGCGAGTCCTGCCTGTGAAATATCGACAATCAGGCTCGGGATCTCGGTTTCGCCCGGCAGCTGACGCAACATAGTGCCGAATGACTGTTCCATTTGCGCAAGCTGCGCTTTGTAAGCATCGTAGTTGGCTGCCTTCCGCTGTTTGTTCTCGAAAGTCGTGCGCAGGTCCAGTTCGGTCTGCTGTTCGCGTTTCAGCTGCGGCAGTTTGTCTTCGATGATGAAGAAATACACTCCGAGCCCGAGAACGACGGCGAATACCAGGCCAATGACTGCGGCGCGGAAGGCAAATGGCCAGCGGCCGACGTCGTTGACATCAAGCGCTCTGAGTTCGTCGATTAGGTTCATGGCGAAGCCCCCGCATCGAGGCCTTCCTCGCCTTCTTCATCCAGCCGGATCTGCTTCAGTGCAAGCGTGAATTCCGCCTGCCGCGCAGGACCGGTGTCCGTGGTCTCCACTTTCTGTACGTCAGGATCCGTGAACCACTCGGACCCGTCGATGTTGCGCATCAGTGCCGATACGCGTGTGCTCGACTGGGCGACCCCTTTGAGTTCGACCTGCGAACCGGTCTGCTTCAGGCCGGTGAGATACACACCCTCCGGAAGCTGCCTCGTCATCTCGTCGAAGAGGTGCACGACCTCCGGCCGGCTGCGCTGCAGTTGCTCGATGATCTCCATGCGCGCGAGCAGGCGTTCCTTCTGCCGTTCCAGGCCGTCGATTTCCGCGATGCTCTTGTCGAGCACGGCGATTTCGTCTGTCAGGCGCGCGTTGCGGCCGCGCTGTGTATCGATCATCTGCGAGAACGCAAATATCACCAGGCCCACCACCACAACGCCCGCGACAAGCGCGCCGCCCATGGCAACGAGAAACTCGCGCTGGCGCCGCTTGCGATCTTCTTCGCGCCAGGGGAGGAGGTTTATACGTGGCATATCAGTCGAAGCTCCTCAGTGCCAGGCCACAGGCTGTCAGCAGTGCGGTCGAGTCCTTGTGCACGCCTTGCGATTTGGCCTTGGAAGAAATTTTCATTTGCCCGAGCGGATCGCCGATCTCCGTAGGTATGCCGACCCGGCTCGAGATGACATCGGCTATGCCCGGTATGTTGGCGCAACCGCCGCAAACGAGAATCATGTCAGGCTGTTCGCGGCCGCCGCCGGATGCCAGGTAAAACTGCAATGAACGGCTCACCTGTTGCGTCATGTCATCGACAAAGGGCTCGAGTACTTCCGGCTGGTAGTTGCTCGGCAAGCCGCCCTGCTTTTTCGCCCGCCCGGCGTCCTCCATCGACAGCCCGTAGGTGCGCATGATTTCTTCGGTGAGCTGCTGCCCGCCGAAAGCGAAGTCACGCGTATAAACAACCTTGAGGTCCTGCAGTACGCTGAAAGTGGTGCTGCTCGCGCCGATGTCCACGATCGCAACCGACTGGCCCATGCCGCCGTTCGGGATCTGGTGGCTCAAAAGCTGGCAGGCGTTCTCCAGGGCGAAGGCCTCGACGTCCACAACCTGTGCACGCAGGCCGGCAGCCTGCACCGCGGCCTGCCGCTGTTGCACGTTCTCGGTGCGCGTTGCGACCAGCAGAACATCCATCAATTCGGGATCGTTGGCATTCTTGCCGACGACTTCAAAATCGAAACTGACTTCTTCCATGGGAAACGGGATGTACTGGTCGGCCTGAATTTCCACCTGGCCCTCGAGGTCCCGCTCGGAAAGGCTGGCGGGCATCTGTATGACCTTGGTAATCGCCGCGTCGCCGCTGATGGCGATTGCGACGTCGGTTGCTTTCGCGCCGGATCGTTTCACGGCTCGCCGGATGGCTTCACCGACCGCCTTGGCGTCGACAATAGCCTTCTCGTTCACCGAACTCGGCGGGGTCGGCTCGGCTGCATAGGACTCGACGCGGTAGCGTTTGCCGCTCTGGGAAAGCTCTATCAGCTTTACCGACGAAGTCGTTATGTCGAGCCCCAGTAGAGGCTGAGTTTTGTTTCGGAAAAGCACGTGTTTTTCCTTCTAAGTCGGTAAGTTGCGGACCAATTGTGAACCTGGCCTGAGCAAATCGATTTAACTATATATCAATAAAATGTTAAATAAAACGTGACTTTGTTCACGAACCAGTGATCCGTATGTTACTGATACCAAAGGGCGCATTCCGTGAACTGGTTGGCGGCTCGGATGACATATTCACGGCCTCCCCGTCAGCCCTGGCTGCAGCCATCCCGGTCGTCCAAGGCTGGAGGTGGCGTGGCTGCTGGGCCGCCGCTATTGACGCCGGCTGCCGTAAACGCATAGTTTTCATCGCACTTGTTACGCACGTTACGCTTGGGCCCGTGGCTGTGCACCTACCCGATCTGGCGGTTTTGGCCTGATTACAGACCGCGACCATGCAGAAAGCTATGACTCAAGGCACATCCGGAACCCGACGATTGAAGGCACCCGGCCGCCGCTGGCTCGTCCTGCTGGCCGGGCTGGCCTCCGTCGCCGCTATGGGTATTGTCTCGGCAGTCATCGGCGCTTATTACTACGTTGCCCCCGGGCTGCCCGCCGCCGAAACGATTCGCGAGATCCCGCTGCAGATTCCGTTGCGCATCTTCAGTCGCGACGGCCGCCTCATCGAGGAAGTCGGTGAGCGCCGCCGCATCCTGGTTACCTATGACGAGCTGCCACAGTTTGTCGTCGACGCTTTCGTCGCAGCAGAGGACCGGCGTTTCTTCGATCACCCGGGCGTGGATTACCAGGGAGTATTGCGCGCGGGCCTGAACTTTCTTGCTTCGGGATCGCTGAGCCAGGGCGGCAGCACGATTACCCAGCAGCTCGCACGCGACTATTTTCTGACGCGTGAACGACTGTTCACCCGAAAGCTTCGCGAGGCATTTCTCGCTTACAAGATCGAACAGGAGTTCAGCAAGCAGGAAATCATGGCGCTGTTCGTGAACAAGATGTTCTTCGGTCAGCGCGCTTATGGTGTCGCGGCTGCGGCGCAGGTGTATTTCGGCAAACCGCTTGCAGAGATCAACGTTGCCGAAGCTGCAACCCTGGCCGGGGTCCTGCCGGCACCCTCGGATTACAACCCGGTACGCAGCCCGGCGAACGCATCGATGCGCCGTGCATACGTACTCGATCGCATGAATGAACTGGGTTTCATAACGGACGAGCAGTTCGACGAAGCGACGGCTTACCCGCTGGTCTCGCAGTTACATGGCACCGCCAACGACCTCTCGGCACCGTACGTCGCGGAGATGGTGCGCCGGGAAATGCTCGATCGCTACGGCGACGCGACCTATGCCGCCGGTTACCGGGTATTGACCACCGTCGATTCGCGCATGCAGGAGGCGGCCAACTACGCTTTGCGCAACGGCTTGCTGCAGTTCAGCCACCGGCGCGGCTACCGCGGTCCTGTCGGCTCACTCGAAGGCGATCTGCAAATACTGCAGCGCCCCTACGAGGAATGGCCGGATGAACTCAAGGTCAATCTTCAGGCATACACCAATCCGGGCGGCCTGTCGGTCGCCGTCGTGACCGCTGTAAATGACGACAACAGCGCAGGTATCGTATTGCAGGATGGCAGCAGGATCGTTCTGCCGTGGCGTGGCATATCCTGGGCCAGGTCGTTCATCGACAGCGAGACTACCGGCCCGGCTCCCGAGAAAGCCGGCGATGTACTTAAAGCCGGCGACGTAATCTATGTAATGCCTTTGAAGGGTGGCGGCTACGCGTTGGCTCAGGTACCGCAGGCGCAGGGAGCTGTTGTTGCAATCGATCCCAACGACGGCGCTATCTCGGCGCTCGCGGGTGGTTTCGACTTCTCGATCAGCAAATTTAATCGCGCGACGCAGGCTGCGCGGCAGCCTGGGTCCTCGTTCAAGCCCTTCATATATTCTGCTGCGCTTGAGCAGGGGAATACGCCGGCGACGATCGTCATGGACGCACCGGTCGTCATCAACTCTTCGGAGCTCGAGGCCGTGTGGAGGCCGGTGAACTACAGCGGGCGCTTTTACGGCGAGCAGCGCCTTCGGGAAGCGCTGGTCCGCTCCATGAACCTGGCCTCTGTGCGATTGCTATTGAACAACACCGGCATCGGCAACGCGGTGCGGCATCTTGCGCCTTTCGGTTTCGGCGATGCGGCTTTGCCGCGCAACGGCTCGCTGGCGCTGGGTGGGGGAAACGCGACCCCCTTGGACATGGCACAGGCCTACTCGGTGTTCGCCAATGGCGGCTATTCGATCAAACCTTATGTCATCGACGCCATCATCGGCCCGGATGACGAGGTACTTTACCGCGCCGGCCCCTCGGTGGTTTGCCGTGAATGCGAAGCGCCGGCGAATGCCGAGGCAGGGGCTGCGCCGCTGTCGCTGGAGCAGATGGCGGAAGTTGCCATGAGCTACAAACCGGACGCAACCGCGGCCCCGGAGCTTTATACCGGCGTCGGCCTTGCCCCCCGTGTCATCAGCGAGCAGAACGCGTACCTGATCTCCGACATGATGCGGGACGTGATCCTGCGTGGTACCGGCCGGCGGGCTCTCGTGCTCGGGCGCAGGGACCTGTCGGGCAAGACGGGGACGTCGAATGATCGCCGCGATGCCTGGTTCGGCGGGTTCAATGCCGACCTGTCGGCGGTGGTGTACGTCGGATACGACAATTTCGAGCCGCTCGGCCCGGGCGAAGAGGGCTCCCGCACGGCGCTGCCGATATGGATCGATTTCATGCGTGGCGCCCTGAAAGGCGCACCGGAGCATGCCTTGCCCATGCCCGAGGGCATCGTCAGCGTGAAGATCTCGAAGTCGACTGGATGCCCGGCAAAAGCGTCTGATCCCGCTGCGGATACGATGTTCGAGATATTCATGGCTGACAACGTCCCGCAATGCGAAATAGTCGAAACTCCGACGGATCCGTTCAATACTGCAGAGACACCCGAATCCGCTGAGGACGAAACGAAGGATGAGGACGAGGAACCACTTTTCTGATTGGCAGGAGTATCCATGGGCAAAAGAAAAGTTGCTGGTAACGATCGCGCACGCCTGGTCCTGGCACAGGAAGCCGCACGGATCATTGCGGAACAGGGCATAGCCGATTTTCGGCTGGCCAAGACCAAGGCCGCGGAACGCCTTGGCATGCGTGACCACGGTTCCCTGCCTGGTAACGCGGAGATCGACCGCGCCCTCGGCGAGCACCTGCTCCTGTTTGGACGCGAGTCGCACGTCGACCTGCTGGCG
>JAKEGN010000417.1 GCA_022615525.1 Woeseiaceae bacterium | reverse complement strand
GCCGATCGTGACGCCGTCCGGGGTGCGTATCGGGCCGGGGTTCGCAGGCAGGAAAGTCCCGAGAAATTCCCGGAAGGGGCGTTCCCCGATAAAACAGATACCGGTGCTGTCTTTCTTCTCGCTGACGTGCAGTCCGTGCTCGCGGGCAATGTCCCTGACGGCGGATTTCTGTAATTCACCCAGCGGGAAAAGCGTCTCCAGCAACGCCTCTTCACTCACTGCGTGCAGGAAATAACTCTGGTCCTTTGCGAGGTCGACGGCCTTCAGGAGTTGTGCGTGCCCGTTGACGATGCGCACGCGCGCATAATGCCCGGTTGCGAGCATCGACGCTCCGAGTCGCTTTGCGTATCGTCGAAACTCTCCGAACTTGATCTCGCGATTGCACAACACGTCGGGATTCGGTGTACGCCCGTTCCGGTATTCGTTCAGGAAGTGCTCGAATACGTTTTGCCGGTATTCCTTCGCGAAATTGACATGGTGAAGTGGTATGCCGATTTGTTCGCAGATCCGCCGCGCATCCTGCAGGTCGCGTGCCGCTGTGCAGTGACCGTCGTCGTCTTCCCAGTTGGTCATGTGCAGCGCGTGTACGTCGGCACCCTGTTGTTTCAGCAGCAGTGCCGCGACCGCCGAATCGACGCCACCCGATACTCCGACGACGACTCTCTGGCCGGCGAGATTGTTCTTGTTTTCGACCATGGGTCGGTGAGTTTATCACCGATTCCCGTATTCGGGGCCGGGTGGCTTGAGCTTTTTTCAGACCAGGCAGGCGTGGGCCAGCACGGCGCCCACGTTCTTCTGTACCGGCATCATCGCGGCCAACAGGGTTGCGGGCTGGCGCTTGCCGGCAATGAAATCATCGATACATCTGAGGACCACGGGCGAACGGCAATCCCGTTTTCGGTGCCTTATGTCGGCAACCGAGTACCAGTGAACGGCATGTATTCCGTTATCGAGCTTTTGCTTTTGATTTTCGGAAACGAGATCCGCCGTATACGCGATGCGCAGGAATTGCTGGCGTGTCTGTGGATGTATCCACAGGTACACGCCCAGCAGCCCGCTGACGCTGACCACGCAACCGGCTTCCTCCAGTACTTCGCGAACTACAGCATCCTCCGGCGACTCGCCACTTTCGATGTGGCCTCCCGGTTGGGTGATAACTACAACCCCGGATGACCGTTCCTCGACAATCAGGAATTTGTCGTTCCGCTCGACCACGGCACAAACTGTGAGATCGGTGGGTAACACTGTGTCAGACTGCCGCGAAGGAAAGGATCAGATGCCGAGCTGGCGGAATTCGATTTCAACTTCGCTGGCCAACCAGATCTCGTCGAACATTTTCGCGTACAGCCGGGCAACGGCGGGTTCGTAGGTATCGGCGATTCCTTCCCAGCGACTTGCCTGCAGCCGATATACGAGTGCCGTTTCGTCGGCAATGCAGAATGACTCCGCATGCGTGCGCAGATCCTTGCGAACATGGCGAAATTCGATGTATGTGTTCAGACGCCGCCCGAGATGCACAAACGAGTTGCCGTTCTTGATCGCACGCGTCGGGTCCGCTATCAGGACGCGAATGCGCGCATAGGTCTGCGACAGAACCAGGTGCTTGACGATCTCCAGGAAATCCGGATCGTCGTAAATTCCCGGATCGAGGTCGTGGGTATAGATGGATATGCGACGTGTCGCTACAGCGGCGACATCAATGACCGCACGGCGAGCTTCCTCTTGTGATGAGATGACCCAACGCCGACCTTTTTCCCTTGCTTGTTCCATTTTTTTCCGAGGTTGAGTTCCAGGGAGTCAGGGCAGGCATCGGCAGGCCGACACGTCTCCTGATCGGAACTGCAGGACTCCGTTCTCCGCAGCCACTGCGAGTCACGACATGTTACCGGCCGGTCAATCTTGGACGGTGCCAACTGCGTCACGTTTTTCCGAGAAATGAAGGGTCTGAGAACCGTTCTCATTCGACCTCGAGATCAAAAACACCGCAGGCCAGCAGCCAGACCAGCAACTCACGCAGCGGACCCGCTTTCCGCCAGTGGTCGTAAGCCCCCGCTTGCAGCTGCCTTTGCCGACACAGTTCCACTACATGCCCCGCAAGGGATGCGTCAACTTCGCGGTGGAATCCGTTCGCAAAGACCCGCGTCGCGCTTGCGCTGCCCGCTGCCTTGGTGGTGTATGCGATGCGCGCCATGCCGTGCAACCGCATCTTGTCGCGAAGCTGCAGGCTTGAAACCAGTTTGCGGGACGCCTTGATAGACATCTGCTCCGGAGTCAACCAGGGCTTCGGCTCGGTGACCAGGCAACCGAAAGTCACTGTCAGTTCATCCGCGACGGAATCGTTTGGCAGGCGCCAGCAGGCACGCATACGCTGCAAGGCGCGCTCGCTGATCAGACCCGGCCGGGCTTCATCCACGACCAGGTCCGGGTCCCTGTAGAATGTTGCTTGATCCAGCGCCGAGCGGGGCAGCCCCCGGCCACCCGGGAACAGCCGCTGGTAGGTTGCCATGAATTCAGACAGCTGCGGGGCTCGCATGCCGATGGAGTAAGTCATGCATCGATCCACCGCAATCCCCCAATGCGGAATGCCAGGTGGCAGGTACAGCACGTCCCCGTTTTCGGCCAGGTGTTCCCACTCCGCGTCAAAAGGCCGCAACAGCGACAACTCGGCGCTGACATCCGATGCCACTGCTTTGTCCGGAGTGGTCAGGCGCCATTGGCGGCGTCCCTCACCCTGGCAGAGAAACACATCGTACTGGTCGAGATGCGGTCCGACGCTTCCGCCAGGCGCTGCGAAACTCACCATCAGGTCGTCAATGCGCCAGTCGGGAACAAAGGGCACCTGTTCGAAGAGGGCGCGAAAGTCCGGAAGGTGCTTTTCCACGTCCTGCACGAGCAATGTCCAGTTGCTTTCCGGCAAGCGCATAAGGTCCTGCTCGTCGAACGGGCCATGCTCGATGCTGTAACTGCAGGTCGTGCCGGCGTCATGCGTGTAAATCAGCCGCGATTCGACATCGGGCAAGGTGGCCAGCCAGGCAAGTTCGTCCGGACTCAGCGTTGGTCGCAACGGGTTCATCCCGGATGGCAGGAACAGCGGCCCTTTCTGCCAGTACCCGGCCAGGAAGCCGGCCGGGTCCAGCGTTGCAGGAAACTTCAAGACGGGTTCTTCCTGCTGCTCAGGAATTTTGCCTGGCGAGTTGTGGAGCAAGGCCGGTGTAGGTCGCCGGTGTCAGCGCGAGCAGCCGCGCCTTGGCTTCGTCCGGTACCTCGAGTTGCTCTATGAACTGGTGCAGGAGTTCGCGGCTGACGCGCTTGCCGCGGGTCAGCTCTTTCAATTGCTCGTAAGGTTCCGCTATACCGTAACGGCGCATGACCGTTTGTATCGCCTCGCCGAGCACTTCCCAACTGTCATCGATGTCCGTCTGAATGGCGGCCGCGTTCACCTGCAACTTGGCGAGCCCTGACAGGATCGATTGCATGGCAATAACGACGTAAGCTGCGGCAACGCCGAAATTGCGTTGCACGGTCGAATCGGTGAGGTCCCGCTGCCATCGGGACAGAGGCAACTTCAGGGCGAAATGATCCAGCAAGGCGTTCGCCATTCCGAGGTTTCCTTCGGCATTCTCGAAATCGATCGGATTGACCTTGTGTGGCATGGTCGATGAGCCGACTTCGTCTCGAGAAATACGCTGACTGAAATAACCGAGAGAAATGTAACCCCACAGGTCGCGGCACAGGTCGATGAGGACGGTATTGCAACGTATCAATGCCTGGCAGTACTCCGCAGTCCAGTCATGCGGCTCGATTTGCGTGGTATGCAGGTTGCACTCCAACCCGAGCGATTCCACGAATGCGGTGGTGATCGATGGCCAATCGGCCCCCGGGTAGGCGGCAACATGTGCGTTGAAATTGCCGACCGCACCGTTGAACTTGCCGAGCGCACGAACTCCCGAGAACAGATCCTGATTACGCACAAGGCGATGCGCGCTGTTCGCGAATTCCTTGCCGACGGTCGTGGGACTCGCTGCCTGGCCATGCGTCCGCGAGATCATCGGCGTATCGGCATGCTCGTTGGCCAGTGCCCGCAAGCGCGCAACCACTTCCTTCATGCGCGGGACCAGTACTTCGTCGCGGGCTGTGCGCAACATCAGTGCGTACGCCAGGTTGTTGATATCTTCCGAGGTGCATGCAAAATGGATGAAGTCGGCGAGGTTGCGCGTATCGTCGCCCGTGCCGATGCGCTCGCGGACGAAATACTCCACCGCCTTCACGTCGTGGTTCGTGGTCGATTCGATCTTCTTGACCCGGATCGCATCTTCGGTGGAGAAGTCGTCCACGATGTGGTTCAGCATGTCCTTCATGACCGTAGACAATGGCGCCAGTTCGGGCACCGAGGCCTCATCCGCCAGCCATTGCAGCCAGCGGACCTCGATGAGCACTCGGAAACGGATCAGCCCGAATTCGCTGAATATGCTGCGTAGCGGCTGCACCTTGTCGGCGTAACGACCGTCGGCCGGACAGAGTGCCTTGAGCCTCGTGAGATCCATGTCGATTGAGTAGACTACGCCGCGCAAAGCGCGAATCATACACCAGAGGCCAGTTCATTGGCCCGCATGGAGACCAGCAGGATATGAGTGACAAGTCCAGCCGCAAGGTACACGACAGCATGGGTGAACTTGAGGTTCCGGCCGATGCGCTGTGGGGCGCCCAGACACAACGTGCGGTCGATAATTTTCCTATCAGCGGATTAGCGATGCCGCGTCGCTTCATTGCCGCGCTGGGATTGGTCAAGTGGGCCGCCGCCGGCGCCAATGCAGAACTGGGCCTGCTGAAAACCGAGCGGGCCGTGGCCATTCAGAAGGCGGCGCTGGCGGTGGCAGAGGGGGCACATGACCGGCACTTTCCGATCGATGTCTTCCAGACCGGGTCCGGGACCAGTTCGAACATGAACGCCAACGAGGTCATAGCAAACCTGGCGAGCGGGGTACTCGGCGGCGAGGTGCACCCGAACGATGACGTCAACATGAGCCAGAGCAGTAATGACGTGTTTCCGACCTGCTTGCACGTCAGTGCCGCGCTTGCAATCCACGACGAACTGCTGCCGGCATTGAAGCACCTCGCCGCGACTCTCAAGAAAAAGGCGGACGAGACCCGAACCGTGGTGAAGACCGGGCGTACGCACCTGATGGATGCCATGCCGGTGACGCTCGGGCAGGAAATCGACGGCTGGCGCTCGCAGATCGAGCATGCCGGCGAGCGACTGGGCGAAACACTGCGGCGGCTGTCGGCGCTGGCCCAAGGCGGAACGGCAGTGGGTACGGGTATCAACGCGCACCCGAAGTTCGGCCAAAAGGTTGCGGTCCTCATCAGTGAACGCACCGGGGTCGAGTTCAGCCAGGCCGCGTCACTGTTCGAGAGCTTGAGCAGCCAGGACGCCGCCGTCGAAGCCTCCGGCCAGCTGAAAGTGCTCGCGGTCAGCCTGACGAAGATCGCGAATGACCTGCGCTGGATGAACTCCGGGCCGTTGGCCGGCCTGGGCGAAATCGAGTTGCCGGCGCTGCAGCCCGGTTCGAGCATCATGCCGGGGAAGGTCAATCCGGTCATTCCGGAAGCAGTGGCCATGGTTTGTGCGCAGGTCATCGGCAATGACACGACCATTACCCTGGCCGGGCAGAGCGGAAACTTCCAGCTCAATGTCATGTTGCCGCTGGTCGCGCATAATCTGCTGCAGAGCATAGAAATACTGGCCAATGCCTGCCGCTGCCTGGCCGACAAGGCCATCGCGGGCTTCGTCGTCAATTCCGACAACATCAACCGGGCGCTGGACCGCAATCCGATCCTGGTCACCGCGCTGAACCCGGTGATCGGCTACGAGAAAGGCGCTGCAGTGGCGAAAACGGCCTACAAGAAGGGACTGCCCGTCAAGGACGTCGCCCGTGAGATGACCGATCTCAGCGACAAGGAACTCGACCGACTGCTGGATCCGGCGGCCCTGACCAAGGGCGGAATTCAACACTGACACCCGCAGCCGTGGCCGTCGTCACCACCAATTCGCTATCCGTTGCGCGAATTCGCGAGCGGCTGGCCGCCACGCGTCCGCCGGCCAACCCGCTGCAATTCGACCGGGGGCGTGCATTGCAGCGCTGGCCGCAAGCCCTGTTACAGAAATACGCGAGCAAACTGCAACCGGCCGGCGTGCTGGTGCCGATCGTGGTGAGAGATGACTCAATGTCGGTGCTGTTGACGCAGCGCGCTG
>JAKEGN010000081.1 GCA_022615525.1 Woeseiaceae bacterium | reverse complement strand
GTCTACAAGCTGGTCGATGCGGCAGTCGGTGGCGACGCCGCTCGCGCCGTACGTATCCTTGGCGCAGTGCGTGTCGAGGGGATGGAGCCGGTGATAGTCGTGTGGGCATTGAGCAGGGAATTACGCATGCTCGCCCAGCTGGCCGACAGCGTGGCGCGCGGAGCGAGTCTCGGCAGCGCGCTGCAAAAGGCCGGCGTCTGGCGCAATCGCGAGGGGCTGGTGAGGGCATGCATCGGCCGGCACGAGCCTGCCGAATTCTTTCGCCTGCTGAAACTTGCGAGATTGGCGGATGCCGCGGCAAAGGGCCAATCCGGAGGCGATCCGTGGTCAATTGCCACCGACATCGTGGTTTGCCTGTCGCGCGGCATCCGAAGGGCGGCATGACCATCCGGCTCGCTCGCAAGGATCAGCGCGCGAATCAGCGCACGATTGATCGCTCTGGCCACGGAGAACCGCTTTGAGTTCCATGGGGGTCTTCGGAGGTACCTTCGATCCCATCCATTACGGCCACCTGCGCACGGCATTCGAGATGTTGCAGGCGCTGCGCTTTGACGAGGTGCGTTTCATGCCCTGCGGCAATCCGCCGCATCGCCCGACACCGCACGCAGCCGCCGAGTTGCGGCTGAAAATGGTCCAGGTGGCCACGGAAGGACAGCGCGGCTTCGTTGTCGATGATCGGGAACTGCAACGGGACGGTCCGTCGTATTCAGTCGACACGCTGTCGATATTGCGGGTCGAGTTTCCGCTGCGCCCGATAGCGCTGATTATCGGCATGGACGCTTTCCTCGGCCTGCACAAGTGGTATCACTGGCGCGAAATCCTGCAGCTTGCACATATCGTGGTTGCGCACCGGCCGGGCTGGCGTGCACCGGACATGGGCCCGCTTGGCGAGTTGTTGACCGACCGCGGTACGCACCGGATCGGCGACCTGCACCAGGCAAAGTCAGGATACATCTATATTCACGACGTAACGCAACTGGAAATTTCGTCTACAGAGATCAGGGAGCTGGTGGCCGCAGGCCGCGACCCGCGTTTCCTGATGCCGGACAGCGTACGCGAGGTCATCGCGCAGAGCGGCTGTTACGCGGCTGCCGACGACGCGACGCGATGACCGGATTGGCAGGGTTTCTTCATGTATCGGAAAGTTGAATGAACAGTGAAAAGCTATGCAAGCTGGTGATCAGTGCTCTTGAAGACGTCAAGGCAAAGGACATCGCTGTACTCGACGTCCGCAAAATGACCTCGGTCACGGATTACATGATCATTGCCAGCGGTACGTCGAATCGGCACGTCAAGGCGCTTGCGGAGGCAGTGGAAGAGAAATGCCGGGAATCCGGACATCGGCCGACCGGTGTCGAGGGCGAAGAGGGCAGCGAATGGGTGTTGCTCGATCTGCAGGACGTGCTGGTCCATGTGATGCTGCCGCGGGCGCGGGAGTTCTACAACCTGGAGAAACTCTGGTCCCCCAGCCTCGCCACCGACCTCGCGGTGAAAGACAGGTGAAATGTGCACATTCGGCTCATCGCGGTCGGTGATCGCCAGCCGTCCTGGGTCGATGCGGCGTTCGAGGACTATGTCGCACGATTGCCGAGACAGTGGCGCTTCGCCTTGCACACCGTGCCCGTCGCCAAACGTGGCCAGTCCGATGCCGCGGCCGCGGCAATAGCCGAAGAACAGCGCAAGATCATGGCCGGGCTCAAACCGGATGAGCAGGTAGTCCTGCTCGATGAACAAGGCGAGCACACCGGCAGCCGGGAATTTGCATCGCGTCTCGAGGCCTGGCTGGCGGACGGTCGCGATCTCTGTTTCATAATCGGCGGTCCGGACGGCGTCGGGGCGCAGCTTCGCAGCCGGGCCGATTTCTGCTGGTCGTTGTCGCGACTGACACTGCCGCACGGATTGGCCCGCGTGCTGTTCGCCGAGCAACTGTATCGTGCCTGGACCATCAGCAAGGGCCATCCCTACCATCGTGAATAAGCTCAGATTGCATCTGGCATCCGGATCGCCGAGGCGCCGCGAGATACTCGACGCACTCGGTTTGCCGTACAGCTGGTCCGCGACCGATATCGACGAGACGCCGCTGGCGGGCGAAACGGCCGAGCGCATGGTGCTGCGGCTTGCTGCGGCCAAAGCGCGTGCGGCAACGGGGCAGCCATCGACGGTTATACTGGCAGCCGATACGGCGGTCGTGCTCGATTCGCAAATGCTTGGCAAACCTGCAAGCGTTGACGAGGCCATGGACATGCTGGCCCGCTTGTCGGGGCGCACGCACCTGGTCTTCACTGGCGTGGCTGCGCTCGCGCCTGCCGTCGAACAGACCGCAATGTCCCGCAGCGAGGTGCGTTTCCGCGAAATTTCCGTGGACGAGGCCGCCGTGTATTGCCGCTCCGGCGAATACCGTGGCAAAGCCGGAGGCTACGGGATCCAGGGACTGGCCGGAGTGTTCGTCGAGTCGATTTCCGGGAGCTATAGCGGAGTCGTCGGCCTGCCGGTATTCGAAACGGCCAAACTGCTGCGCGCGGCCGGCATTGACGTGCTGCGCCTGACGACACTCGCGGGGCACGCGCCGTGACAGATGAGACACCGCGGGAAGAAATCCTGATCAACGTCACGCCGCGCGAAATTCGCGCCGCACTGCTCGAGAACGGCGTGCTCCAGGAAGTGCATATCGAACGCGAAGCGCGGCGCGGGCTGATCAGCAATATCTACAAGGGCAACGTCACCCGCGTATTGCCCGGGATGCAGGCTGCCTTCGTCGACATCGGGCTTGACCGCACTGCTTTCCTGCACGTGTCGGATATCGTACGCAATCCCGAACCGGACGACGGTGCCGAGCTGCCGGATATTCGCGAGCTGGTGCGTGAGGGTGACGAGATCCTCGTGCAGGTCGTCAAGGATCCATTGGGGACCAAAGGGGCACGACTGACCACGTTCATCACCCTGCCGTCGCGCTTCCTGGTTTACCTCCCGGCGGGCAGTGGCATCGGCATTTCCTCGCGCATCGAGGATGAAACGGAACGCCACCGGTTACGCGGCCTGCTGGAGGCCTTGCACGGCAAAGCATCTGGCGGGCTCATCGTTCGCACGGCTGCCGATGGTATCGACGGGCCTTCCCTTGCACCGGATCTCGAGTTCCTGCTGAAGCTCTGGTCGGTCATTCAGCTCGAGTGCAGCAAAGCACCGGCAAGATCGCTGGTGCACGAGGACCTGTCCTTGCCAATTCGCATGTTGCGGGACATGGTGAGCAGCGACGTCGAACGGATCCTGGTGGATTCGAAGGAGTATTTCGACAAGATGCAGGCCTTTACCAGGCGCTTTCTGCCGTCGATCGAGCCGATGCTCGAGTTGTACACGCGCCGCCGCCCGATTTTCGACCTGCACGGCACGGAAGAGGAGATTCGCAAGGCGCTCGAAAGAAATATTCCTTTGAAATCAGGTGGATACTTGATATTCGACCAGACCGAGGCGATGACCACGATCGATGTCAACACCGGCGGATACGTGGGCTACCGCAACCTGGAGGACACCATCTATCGCACCAATCTCGAGGCAGCGGTCACCATCGCCAGGCAGCTGCGGCTGAGGAACCTGGGCGGCATCATCATCATTGATTTCATCGACATGGAGCAGGTCGAACATCGTGAACGCGTGATGGAGGTCTTTCAGCAATCCATGGCCCGCGATCACGCAAAGCACCAGATAATGCCGGTGTCGGCGCTCGGCCTGGTCGAGATGACCCGGAAACGCACCCGCGAGAGCCTGCAGCACCTGCTGTGCGAAGACTGCAGCTACTGCGGCGGCAAGGGCTTCGTGCTGAAGCCGGAAACCGT
>JAKEGN010000416.1 GCA_022615525.1 Woeseiaceae bacterium | reverse complement strand
GGGTGCTGCTCCTGAATTGCACAGCACATAGTTGCTGACGCTAAGTGAAAGGTTACAGGACCGCAGAAAACCGGGGTCCGCCGGAGACGCGCAAGTTCAGACGCGATAGGTATCCCAGGGATATTCCTTGGCCTCGAACAGGAACGCAGCCAGGGATTTCGCTGCTTCGTCCTCGTTGTGCAGCATGGCACGCAGGCCCCTGTTCATGCGCCGCTTGGCCTGCTGGCTGAAAACGTGTGCGATGGATATTGCTTGACGGTACTGTTCGCTGCTGTCGTTGTTCATCGAGCTGACCCTTGAAAGTACGCACAGGCCTACGAACAGATCTATGGCAACGTCGGCGAGGCGCTCGAGGGCAAACTGCTTCTCAACGATGGATTTCCCGTGGCGGCGCAACACGACGTCCGTCATCCTGCCGAGTTCCAGGGTGTATTTTTCGAAAACCAGTGCATCGTCCCGAAGTTCATCCGGCACTGCCCCTACAATTCGATTCTGACCGACGGATGCCAGGTTGCCAAGGCGTCGGCCGGCGTAATCGGCCAACAGGCCGAATCCCTTGATCGGATTGCTTGTAATATCGTCAAACGCCTCACTGACGTCCTGCAACAACCGGCCCGAATCCCGTATACCGGACAGCGCGATGAACAGACGCAGGATCTCGCTTGTTCCTTCAAAAATGGTCAGTATGCGGGAGTCGCGAAAAATGCGTTCGTAAGGCAACTCCTGCATGTAGCCACTGCCGGCGGCGATTTGCAGCGCTTCGGTCGCGGTACGACACATTGCTTCGCTGGCAAAAACCTTGCTGATTGCGGCTTCTGTCGAATAGTCCGGGTGTCCTGAATCGATCAGGTGCGCCACCATCCATACGACGCTCTCGGCCGCAAAACAGTCAACCGCCATGGCGGCAATCTTCTTCTTGATCAGGCCGAATTCACCGATGCTCCTGCCAAACTGCTTGCGTTCCATGGCTTGCTGAACGGACAGCGCAATGCAACCCTTCATGCCTCCGACGGCGCCACCGCCGAGACCGGTTCGACCATTGTTGAGAATCGACATGGCTATCTTGAAGCCTTTTCCTTCCTCCCCGAGCAGGTTTGCCGCAGGAACTCGCACGTTGTCAAAAAAGACCGAGGTTGTTGACGACGCCCGGATACCCAGCTTGTGTTCGTTTTTGCCGCTCGACACCCCGGAGAAATTCCGCTCGACAAGGAATGCCGATACCTTGCCAGCGGGGCTGTCCGTTCGCGCAAAAACCGTATAGAAATTGGCGACTCCGCCGTTTGTTATCCAGATCTTCTCGCCGTTCAACAGCCAGTCGCCGCTATCCTGTCTGCTGGCGCTCGTGGATATCGATGCTGCATCGGAGCCCGAGCCCGGCTCCGTCAGGCAGAATGCGGCAATCAGCTCGCCGCTGGCCAGGGCCGGAAGATAGCGATTCTTCTGCTCATCGGTGCCGAATAACAGCAATCCCTTCATGCCGATCGAGCTGTGCGCCCCGATGGTCAGTGAGGCAGAGCTGTCGAAGCGGCTGCACTGTTGCAGCACCCGGGAATAGGCAGCATTCGACAGGCCTATGCCACCGAACTCCTCGGGAATGATGAGTCCGAACAGGCCAAGCTCACGGAGCGCTTCAATGAATTCCTCAGGCTGTCCACCATCGCGGTCCCATCGTTGGAAATCCTCTTGCCGGTCGGCAAGGAAGCGATCAACGGACTCGACAACCAGATTAAGCGAATCGCTCTTCTCGGCATCCATGTCAGGAAACGGCCACAAGCTCGCCTGCAGGATGTCGCCGCAAAACAACGCTTTTGCGGGGCTTTGCCGATCGTCTGCAGTTGCGGGTCTCACATCCTCAATCTGTTGGTGATTGCTACGCAAAATATTCATCCTGAGTGATCACTCCCGGGTCCTTTTGCTGTGAGTCAGCGCAGCGTTGAGCAATGGTTCTGGCACAGAATCAGGCACGGCTGCATCTGCGTTGTCATACGCCTTCCTTCCGAGAGCGATAGTTTGGCGATACTGCCGGACAAAGCCGGCACAATCGCGGCACATCCTGACATGCAACCAGCAAATGAACCGCTGCATCAGCGGGAGCTCGTGATCGAGGAAGTCGATCATGAAGTCGTCAAATTCCTTACATGTCAACATATCAGTACAGTTGCTCCAGTTCCGGTTCCAACAGTGATCGCAGCGCCGATCTGGCGCGGTGTAAGCGTGTCTTCACGGCATTGACCTGTATGCCAAGAATGTCGGCCGTTTCCCTGGTTGAGTATCCATCGATATCGCGCAGCAACAATGTGATTCTGTAATCATCAGGGAGGTCATCAATCTTGGCGCGTACAAACAGGCGGAGACGTGATTCGTCCAGCGCCTCGCCGAATCCCGACGCGCGGTTCGCATGATCGGTTTGGACCCGGCTGCCGTGCGCATCGAATTCGGGCAGTAAATGCTCGATCGACTCTTCCCGTCGCCGCCCCGCAGCACGGATTCGCATCAGACATTGCTTCACGGTAACGCCGCGAACCCACGTACCGAGTGATGATCGCTGCTCGAAAGTACCGATGTTGTCGAAGATAGCCATGAACGTATCCTGAAAGCAGTCGTCGGCATCAGCAATTGATCGCAGGTACCGCCTCGCAATCGCAAGAACTTTTGGTCCGAAGCGCCTTACGAACAATTCGTAGCATCGATTCTCGCCGGCACGCAGGCAATCGACAAGCTCAAGATCTTCCCTGTCAGTGCCGTCAGATTCCGAACTCTGCGCGGTATCGGGCAGCTCGCCTTCATCCATATTGCGGTAGACCATTGCCATTCATGGTACCTCCGGGCCAATCTAGATTGCCATACACGAAGGAAAGTTCAATGTTCTGTGAATTGAACTTGACTTTGATCACGTCGTAACCTTTTCGCAGCCTCCGGCAACCAAACCTTCTGTATTAGAAACATCAAACTCATGCTGATCCATGACGGCAGGCTTGTGGCTACCGCAGGAAGAGCTGCACAACGGTATCGACATTGCAGGAGGCAGCGATGCTGCGTAACGCGGTGCCCGAACATCTGATCGAAATCCGGAACGTCAGCTACAGTCGTGGCGATCGCACAATATTCGACGGATTGAATCTCAATGTCCGGCGCGGTGAAGTCAGCGCCATAATGGGTCCGAGTGGTACCGGCAAGACGACATTGTTGAATCTTATTACCGGCCAATTGTTGCCGCACCAGGGCTCCGTGTACTTCGACGGTCGGGTCGTCTGTCCGTGCTCCCGGCACCGGTTGTATGCAATACGCCGACAGATAGGCGTGCTGTTTCAACACGGTGCGCTTCTTACCAATCTCAGTGTTTTCGAGAACGTCGCATTCCCGCTTCGCGAGCACACCTCACTGCCGGAAGCGCTGATCCGGCAGATAGTTGCCATGAAACTTCATTCTGTGGGGCTGGCAGCCGCGTGGAAGAAAATGCCGGCCGAACTTTCGGGCGGCATGGCGCGTCGCGTCGGCCTGGCGCGCGCGCTCGTGCTGGATCCGTCCCTCATTATCTATGACGAGCCGTTTACCGGCCTGGATCCGATTGCGGCCGGCGTCATACTTCGCTTGATTCGCGAGACGAATGACTCACTTGGAATCACCAGCATCGTGGTGACTCACGATGTCGTCGAAGCGGAACTTCTTGCCGACCGAATCTTCCTCTTGTCCGCCGGTAAGGTCGTCGCTACCGGTACGCCGGGGAACATGCGTAGTGACGAATCGCCAATAGTGCGACAGTTTATGGACGGTTTGCCGGACGGCCCGGTGCCGTTTCACTACGCGGGAGCAGATTACGCAGAGCAACTGCAGTTGATGTCTACCGCATGAGCAAGGTAATTCGTGACTGCTGGATTGAGTTCGGGCACTTCGCCGCTACCTTTGGCGCATTTCAGATTTTCTCGATGCGCCTGCTCCCTTACATGCCGGGAGCCTTTCTCCGACCCCGACTGATTTCCGAACAGATATACAACATCGGCGCGCTTTCCCTGGTGCTCATTATGTTCGGTGGCTTGTTTGTAGGCATGGTATTGGCACTGCAGTCGTATAGCACACTGGCTGAGTTCGGTCAGGCCGACTCGATCGGCGCATTTGCTGCAGAAGCGCTGGTTCGCGAGCTCGGCCCGGTAATAGCCGCGCTTCTTTTCGCGGGAAGGGCCGGCAGCGCAGTGGCTGCCGAAGTCGGGTTGATGCGAGCAACCGATCAGATCGCCGCTATGGAATTGATGGCTGTCGACCCGATACGGCGAGTCGTCGTGCCGCGCTTCATTGCGGGAGTGATCTCAGTACCGCTGCTCGCTGCCATTTTCAGTGCGCTGGGTGTGCTGGGCGCCTGCCTTGTTGGTACTGGCTTGCTCGGAGTGGATAGCGGCGCATTCTGGTCTCAAATCCAGGGTCGCATCGATCTTCAGGACGTCGCCAGCGGATTGCTGAAAAGCCTGGTGTTTGGCATATCTGCAAGTCTCATGGGTGTGTATGAAGGTTACTTTGCTGCGCCATCCGCAGCCGGCGTGAGCCGTGCTGCAACGCGAACGGTCGTCATCACATCCGTGTGGATCCTGTTGTTCGATTTCATTCTAACGGCACTCACCTTACCCGAGGTATGAAATGAGTAATTCAGCGCGTGCAATAGACGTCAGTGTCGGCCTTTTCATTTTGTTAGGTCTCGGTGCTGTTACTTTTCTGGTGGCGCAGACGTTTGGCTCGGGCGGTCTGGTCAGCGGGGAGTTCTATACAGTGCAGGCAAGGTTTGGTCACGTAGGCGATCTGAAAGTGCGCGCCCCGGTATCGCTGGCTGGCGTTACCATAGGTCGCGTATCCGAAATCTCCGTTGACCCGATTGACTACAAAGCCATTGTGGAATTGCGAATCAGTTCGCAGTTCGATCAGTTGCCTGTCGACACGGATGCGACGATCGCTACGACCGGCCTGCTCGGGGGGAAGTACATCGAGCTGGGACCTGGCGGTGACGTCGAGGTCTTGAAAGACCATGACGAGATTCAGATTACCCAGTCAGCCATCCTGCTCGAGAACCTGATTGGCAAGTACCTGTTGACCGGAAACGCCGAGCCAAAGGAATGAGCTACTCCCTTACCGATCTTGACGATGGTGGATTCCGCTTTGCCGGCAGAATCGATTTGCAGAATGCGGGTGCCGCACTTGGCGAAGGACTGCAGAATTTCAAGCATTACAGGGACATTACCGTCGATATTGGCGAAGCTGACTTTGCCAGCACTGTCGGCCTTGCGCTCCTGCTTGAGTGGTCCACCGTTACGTCGGCAAGCGGAAGGCGCATTAGTTTCGTCAATGGCTCTCCGATACTTATGGAGCTGCTGCGAGTGAACGGTGTACGGCAGTTACTAAGTATCAGTAATTATGAAAAAGACCGGGAATCGCCTTATCCGTAACCTTTTTTCGGCGTGTGGCAACCAACAGTACGGACAGGGCGCCGCGCCCGCCGCGGAATCAGCAACATCGTACAGAGGAATTCGAGCGAACTCGCTGGCTGGCGCCAGTACCCGTCCCATAACTGAAAGTTGAATCTTTCCTGGCG
>JAKEGN010000415.1 GCA_022615525.1 Woeseiaceae bacterium | reverse complement strand
TCGTGGAATGCCATGACCCTGATTTGCATCCTGCTGTTCGTCGGAGCGATGGGCAAGTCGGCACAGGCGCCATTGCATGTCTGGCTGCCGGAGTCGATGGAAGGCCCGACCCCGATTTCCGCGCTGATTCATGCCGCAACCATGGTGACCGCCGGCATTTTCATGGTCGCCCGCATGTCGCCGTTGTTCGAGCTGTCGGAAACCGCGCTGGCTGTCGTGCTGGTCATAGGCTCGCTGACCGCCTTTTTCATGGGGCTGCTGGGCATCGTGCAAAACGACATCAAGCGTGTCGTCGCCTATTCCACGCTGTCCCAGCTCGGGTACATGACCGTGGCACTCGGCGTTTCGGCGTACAGTGCGGCGATCTTCCACCTGATGACGCACGCCTTCTTCAAAGCGCTGCTGTTTCTCGCGGCCGGGTCGGTCATCATCGCGCTGCATCACGAGCAGGACATCCGGAAGATGGGCGGCCTGCGGAAGTACATGCCGATCACCTACTGGACGGCATTGATCGGGTCCCTCGCGCTGATCGGTTTTCCCGGCACCGCAGGCTTCTTTTCCAAGGACGCGCTGATCGAAGCGGTGCGGGAATCGCACTGGCATGGGCAGGGCGCAATTTACTGGGTGGCCTACCTCAGCGTGCTGCTGGGCGTGTTCGTCACGGCCCTGTATTCGTTCCGCATGTTTTTCCTCGTGTTCCACGGCGAGGAGCGCATGGACAAGGAGACCCGGTCGCACCTGCACGAGACGCCGGCCGTGGTGACCGGGCCCCTGGTCATGCTGGCGATCCCCTCGGCGATCATCGGCTGGTTCACGATCCAGCCGGTACTTTTCGGCGACTTCTTCGGCGATGCGATCCGGGTGCTGCCGGCACACGACGTGCTGGGTGAACTCGGTGCGGCATTTCATGGCAGCGCCAAGTTCATCGTGCACGCCCTGCAGGGCCCGGCCGTGTACCTGGCCGCGGCCGGCCTGGTGACGGCCTGGTTCCTCTACCTCAAGCGTCCGGAGCTGCCGGCGAAGATCCGCAACAGATTGTCCGGCGTCTATGAACTGCTCGACCGCAAGTACTATTTCGACGATCTCTATATCAAGGGCTTTGCGGCAGGCGGGCGGTCGATCGGGCGCCTGCTGTGGCAGAAGGGAGACGAACTGCTCATTGATGGCCTCATGGTGAACGGCACGGCAAATTCCGTCGCGCGTCTCGCCGGCGTATTGCGGCAACTGCAGACCGGGTACCTGTATCACTACGCCTTTGCAATGATCATCGCGCTGACAGGCGTGCTGTTCTGGCTGCTGTGGCTGAGCTGAGGCCGGGCGGCACATGGACCTGACGCAAAACATACTGAGTATCCTGGTCTGGGTGCCGCTGCTGGGCGGCATGGCCCTGTTGCTGGTCGGTGACGGCGGCAGCGCAAGCTCGCCGCGGGCAGCCACGATGCGAATTCTCGCACTCGCCGTGTCCTTGCTGACGTTTGTGCTGAGCGTATTCCTGTACGTAGATTTCGATACGACGCAGGCGTCGATGCAATTTGTCGAACGGCTTGCATGGATCGATGCGTTCCGGATCGAGTATTACCTGGGCGTCGACGGCATAGCGGTGCCGCTGATACTGCTGACCACCTTCATGACGCCGCTGGTCGTGATCGCCGGCTGGGACACCATCAAGGCCCGGCCGGCCCAGTATTTCGCAGCCTTCCTGATACTCGAAGGCCTGATGATCGGCGTGTTCGCGGCACTCGATGCGTTCCTGTTTTACGTGTTCTGGGAAGCCATGCTCGTGCCGATGTTCCTGATCATCGGCATCTGGGGCGGTGAGCGCCGCGTCTATGCGACCCTGAAGTTCTTCCTCTACACGTTCCTCGGCTCCGTCCTGATGCTGGTGTCGTTCATTTACCTGTATCGCAAGACCGGTGACTTCAGCTTCTTTTCTTTTGCCGACGTGCCGCTGACACTGTTCGAGCAGCAGCTGATCTTCATTGCCTTCCTGCTCGCGTTTGCCGTCAAGGTGCCAATGTGGCCCGTGCATACCTGGCTGCCCGACGCGCACGTCGAAGCGCCGACCGGCGGCTCGGTGATACTGGCCGCCATCATGTTGAAGATGGGCGGATACGGTTTCATCCGGCTGTCATTGCCGATGCTTCCGGATGGCAGTGCGTACTTCGCGGGTCTGATGATCGCCCTGTCACTCATCGCCGTCGTTTACATCGGGCTGGTAGCGCTGATGCAGACGGACATGAAGAAGCTCATCGCGTACTCGTCCATTGCGCACATGGGATTCGTGACGCTCGGCTTTTTCCTTCTGTGGTCCATCGGAGATGGGCCTGGCGCGGAACTCGGCATGACCGGCGGCATGGTGCAGATGATTTCACACGGCCTGGTGTCCGGCGCCATGTTCCTTTGCGTCGGCGTCCTGTACGACCGCGTGCACAGCCGCAGGATCGCGGACTACGGCGGCGTGGCCAATACCATGCCCTGGTTCGCGGCCTTCATGGTCCTGTTCGCCATGGCGAACGCCGGGCTGCCCGGCACGTCGGGCTTTGTCGGCGAGTTCATGGTCATCATCGCGAGCTTCAAGGCCAACGTGTGGTTCGCGTTTTTCGCCGCCACGACACTGGTGCTTGGTGCCGCATACACGCTGTGGATGGTGAAGCGCGTGATCTACGGCGAAGTCGGCAACAGGAACGTGGCTCAGTTGAGCGACCTGAACCGGCGCGAGTTCCTGGTCCTCGGCGTGCTGGCCCTGTCCGTATTGCTGGTCGGGCTGTGGCCGGCACCGCTGGTCGACATGATGTCCAGTACCGTCGATCAGCTGCTCGAACAAATCGCACAGTCCAAGCTGCCGGTGTCAAGGTAAGGCCCGATGAATCCGTATTCGATGATGCCCGCGGCCCCCGAGATCACGCTCACCGTGATGATCTGTGCCGTCCTCCTGGCTGACCTGTTCGTGCCGCAGGAGCGTCGCGTCATTACCTTCTGGCTGAGCATTGTCGCACTGATCGTAACTGGCTGGGTGCTGGCCGTCGTATCACCTGCCGGGACGGTGCTCGCGTTTGACGGCAGTTACGTCAGCGATCCGCTGGCACGGCTGATGAAATTCGCCGCCGTCGGCAGTGTCGGCGTCGGGTTCCTGTATTCGCGGGATTACCTGCAACAGAACGACCTGCTGAAAGGCGAGTATTACCTGCTCGGGCTGTTCGGCTTGCTCGGCATGATGATCATGATGTCGGCAAACAGCCTGCTGACGATGTATCTCGGTCTCGAAACGCTGTCGTTGTCACTGTATGCGCTGGTGGCATTCGAACGCGATTCCGCCCGGGCCGCCGAATCCGCCATGAAGTACTTCGTGCTCGGCGCCATCGCCTCGGGTGCTTTGCTGTACGGCATATCGTGGGTCTACGGCGTCACGGGTACGCTGCAATTTCACGAAATTGCCGAGGCGATTCGCACAAATCCGCAACTGAACGGTATGCCCCT
>JAKEGN010000080.1 GCA_022615525.1 Woeseiaceae bacterium | reverse complement strand
GGCGCGAGGAACAAGGCGCATTGGCCGGGCAACCTGAAGAAATACAAGATCACGAACGTCACGACCATCGTCAGCGGCACGCCGGTCATCACGCCGACCATCACCGACATGAACGGCAATGCTGCCGTGAATCCGGTGACCGGCTTCTTTTTCGATACCGCCCGCAGCTTCTGGACGGCAGGCGGCGCGGACGGCAATGACGTGCGCCTGGGCGGCGCTGCCAACCGGCTGCCGGTTCCGGCCTCGCGCAACCTGTACACCAACAATGGTGCCGACGACACCTTGTCCGCAGCCAACAACGCAATAACGCCGTCGAACGCAGGCGCATTCCAGCCGGCCGACTTCGGCCTGACCGGCGCCGCCGGCGAACCGACCATGGACGAGGTCATACGCTGGATGCGCGGCGAGGACGTTCGCGACGAGGACGGCAATGCGACCACGCTTGTGCGCAATGCGATGGGCGACCCGTTGCACTCGGCACCGGCCCCGATCGTGTACGGCGGCACGGCAACGGCCCCGGATGTTACGGTTTACACCGCAACCAATGATGGCTACCTGCATGCATTCAACGGTGCAACCGGTGAGGAGCTCTGGTCCTTCGTGCCGAAAGACCTGCTGCCGAACATGACCCGGCTGTATTTCGACCCTGCCGCCAAGTACAAGCAGTACGGCATCGACGGCAATGTCGTGCCGGTGGTCAAGGACGAGAACAACAACGGCATCGTCGATGGCGCGGATTTCGTCTACATCATTTTCGGCAGGCGGCGCGGCGGTGACAATTACATGGCGATCGATGTCACCAACCGCAATGCGCCTGAATTGTTGTGGGACGTGACGCTCGCCAATGCGGGCCAGAGCTGGTCCACCCCCGTAGTCGCCCGGATGGACATCAATGTCGGTGGCCTGAATCCCGATAAGGCAGTGGTCGTCTTCGGCGGCGGTTATGATTCAGTGCACGATACGCGCGCACATCCCTCGGCTCCCGATGCGACCGGTGCCGGCCTGCATATCATCGACCTGGTCAGTGGTAATACGCTGTGGCGAGCCGGACCGAGTGGCTCCGGCGCCAACCTCGAACTGGCAAAGATGACGCGTGCATTGCCGAACGAGACCCGCGTGATCGATACCAGCGGTGACGGTTTTGCCGACCGCATGTATGCCTCGGATCTGGGCGGTCAGATCTGGCGCTTCGATATCGCAAAGGGTGCTTCCCCGTCGCAACTTGTGGCCGGTGGTGTCATTGCCCGGCTGGGTGCCGAGGGACTTGCATCCCCGACCGACGCCGACACACGACGCTTCTACAATGCGCCGGACGTGTCCCTGTTTACCGACAACATCCAGGATCGCCGCTTCATCGCGATCAGTATCGGTTCCGGCTATCGGGAGCATCCTTTCGACCTGAGCGCATCCGACCGGTTCTACTCGATACGTGACAAGGATATTTTCAGGCAGTTGTCGCAGACCGAGTACGACAATTACAGCATTATTACGGAAGCCAACCTGGTCGAAGTCGCCGGTCAGAAACAGGTCACGATTGATCCAACCGACGACGGCTGGATGTTCACGCTGCCACCGAGCGAAAAGGTACTTTCCGATTCGCTGACGTTCGACGACTCGGTGCTGTTCGTATCCTTCACACCGGACAGCGCTTCTGCGCAAACCTGCAATGTCGGACAGGGAGCGAACTTCCTTTACCGCGTCAACGTGAACAATGGCGACCCGATCGTGAACAATCTCGATGCACTGGATCCGGCGGACGCCGACGACGCGCGCCGCGAGCAACTGGCACAGGGCGGCATCGCCCCTACGCCAGCGATCCTGTTCCCGAGCTCGGACGATCCGAACTGCACTGGAGCAGCCTGTTCGCCGCCGCCACTGGGTTGCGTCGGCGTCGAATGTTTCGATCCGGGCTTCGTCAACAATCCTGTCAGGACGCTTTGGACACAGGACGGAATTGAGTAGTGGTTCCGGGAGTAAACGCCTGAATTGACGGACAATATTTAGGACTGTGTGACCCGATTGGGCCCGGGTCACGCAAACAGCTCAAACTTCGCTTGGAGTACGCAAGATGGACTTTCGCAAACTGATTGTGCTCGTGATGCTGGCAGCCTGCCTGCCGGCTACCGCCGACATCCGCATCGTCACGCGCGCGGTGGAAACCAGCACTGCATACATGAACATGCCGACGACTGACAGCAGCAGGCTGCTGTTCAAGTCCTGCGACGACTGCGAAATCTTCGAAGTACGCCTGACGCCGGCCACGCTATTCATACTGCGCGGCGAACAGTTGCCGTTCGCAGAATTCAGAAAACAGTTCAATAGCCTGAGGCAGAGCAAGGACGACTATGCCCTGGTGACCTTCGATACAGAGACCAACGCTGTAAGCAGCGTGCGTGTGGGCGAGTGAGAGATCGAGCCACACTTTGATTAACTAAGGAAACAGACATGTCCAGGATACGCGCCACATGGACCGGTGCAGGACTCGCTCTCGCATTGGTAACCGGCTTCCCCGCCGTCGCAGACGACGTCGAATTGCTATTGACCGTGCCGGGCGCCAGCAATGCGGCGAAACCCAACGTGCTGTTCATTCTGGACAGCTCGGGCAGCATGACCACGGTCGTGGAAACCAACCAGGAACCGTTCGACGGAACGAAATCGTACAGTGGTGATTGCACGAGAAGCGCCTATTACTGGACGACGTCGACCAGTGTGCCCGACTGCGACAGCAGTTACGACCGCGGCCGCCGGGTAGACGATGCCTATTTTGTCTGCCAACAGGGCCGTGACCAGATAACGGCGAACGGCACGTATTCCGGGACCCTGGCGCAGTACCGCACTGTCAGTGGCAATTCGAAGTGGCAGGAACTCGCCAGCAGCCAGAGTACGGCATATACCGAATGCGCCGACGACTCCGGTGTGCACGGCGACGGCACCTCCTCCACCGAGCTGTATGCGCAGATCGGCACCAACCGGAACCGCTTTACCTCGATGGCGTCACGCGAGGTCGACTGGAGCAGCTCGCCGACCAACCGGATTTACACCGTGTACTCGGGAAACTACCTGAACTGGTACGAGAATCCGCCAACCTCGCAAATGACGCGCAATGACATCGTCAAAGCCGTGACCAAGAACGTGCTCGGCTCCATCAATGACGTCAATGTCGGGTTCATGCGGTTCAACTTCAGTGAAGGCGGTGTGGTGTACCGGGCCATCAAGGACCTTGACTCGACTCGCGATGCCGCAATGGCGACGGTCGACGCCCTGCCGGCCAGCGGCTGGACGCCGCTGGCCGAAACGATGTACGAGGCCGCCTTGTACTGGAGGGGCATGAAGGCACAGTACGGGCCTCTCCTGCTGACCGATACCGAGGCACTCGATTCCAAGGATCCGATGATCTATCGGCAACCGACCGAATATGCCTGCGCCAAGAACTTCATCGTCTATCTCACTGACGGTGAGCCGACACAGGACCTGGGCTCGAATGCGCTTGTCGAGAACCTGCCGAACTGGACGACGACTCTTGGGCACAGCGGTTGCACCGGCGGCACCGGGGACGGTGTCTGTCTGGACGATATCGCCGAGTACCTGTCGAAGGAAGACATCAACCCGGCTGTGCCGGGCGACCAGACCGTGACGACTTACACCATCGGTTTTACCGTTGATCTGCCGTTACTTGCGGACACGGCAAGAAAATCCGGCGGCAAGTATTACCTGGCCGAGGACGTCAAGTCGCTGACCGTCGCACTGACCGATATCGTGACCAACATCTTCGATCGTGACATTTCCTTCACGGCGCCGGCGGTTGCCGTTAACGCATTCAACCGGACACAACATCTGAATGACCTCTACGTGTCGGTATTCCGCGCCTCCAACAAGGTACATTGGCCCGGCAATATCAAGAAATACACCATTGCCGATGCGCAGATCGTCGACAAGTTCTCGAACCCGGCGGTGGATCCGTCGACGGGCTATTTCAGCGACACGTCGCACAACTTCTGGAACGGCGGTTCGAATTCGGACGGCGCCAATGTCCTGGTGGGCGGTGCTGCAAACCTGATCCCTGACCCCGCCACGCGCAGGGTATACACCAACCTTGGCGCTGCCGACCTGACCGCGTCCTCGAATGCCATTTCGGCGGCGAACGAACTCGCGTTTACTATCAATGACTTCGGCCTCGCCGGTGATCCGGGCGATCCGGACGTTCGCACCATGCTCGACTGGGTCCGCGGCTATGACGTGCGCGATGAAGACGGGGACCCGACGACGACGGCGCGCAAGTCCATGGGCGATGCGCTGCATGCCCAGCCGGCATCGATCGTCTATGGCATGACCGGCGACCAGCCTGACATCGTCGTGTTTACATCGACCAACGACGGTTTCCTGCATGCCATCGACGGCCAGACCGGCGTCGAACTGTGGTCATTCATGCCGCATGAACTGCTGGCGAATACCGGCGATTTGTTCTTCAACCAGACTGTCGACTACAAGAACTACGGCCTGGACGGCGACATCGTTCCGGTCGTGGCTGACCGGGACAAGGACGGTGAAATCGATGTCGGCACGGATTTCGTCTACCTGATTTTCGGCATGCGCCGCGGCGGCGACAGCTACTACGCCCTGGATGTCACCGACCGGAATGCGCCCAAACTGAAATGGTTGCGGACGTTCCCGCAGATCGGCCAGTCCTGGTCGGCCCCGGTACCTGCCCGGGTCAATGTGCAGAGCCTGAACGTTACCAGCCCGGACAAGGTAGTGCTGATAATGGGCGGCGGTTATGACACGGTGCACGACCAGGCCATCCATCCGGCGAGCGCCGACGTCGAAGGCGCCGGGATCTTCATGCTGGACCTCGAGACCGGTGCGCAGATCTGGCGCGCGGGCCCGGATGCTGCTGCGGATCTGCCGCTGACGAAAATGACGCGCGCCATACCCGCGCGCATCCGCGTGCTCGACCTGAACGGTGACGGTTTCGCCGATCGCATGTACGCCGCGGACCTCGGCGGCCAGATCTGGCGTTTCGATATCCGTAACGGCCTGACGGCTGCCAACCTCGTAGCCGGCGGCGTGATCGCGCGTTTCGGCGCCGAGGGGATCAATACGCCGAGCGCTGCGGAGACGCGCCGTTTCTACACCTCACCCGACGTGTCGCTGTTCCACGACCACAAGCAGGATCGGCGTTTCCTCGCCATCAGCATAGGCAGTGGTTACCGGGCACATCCGCTCGATGGCAGCGCCCAGGACCGCTTCTATTCCCTGCGGGATCGTGATGTGTTCACGGGCCTGACGCAGCTGCAGTACAACAACTACGACATCGCCACCGATGGCGACATGGTTGAAGTCAGCGGTACATACAACGTCGACATTTCGTCGGCGGATCGTGGCTGGAAGTTCACACTACCGGTCGGGGAAAAAGTCCTGTCGGACTCGCAGACCTTCGCGGATTCGGTATTCTTCGTATCCTTCGAACCGACGGTCGGCTCCGCCGATCCCTGCCAGGCCGGCTTGAGCGTCAACCGTCTTTATCGGGTTAACGTCGCCAACGGCGATCCGGTAGTCCCGCTCGATACGCTCGACCCGAACGATGCGGAAGGAATCAACGCCAGCCGGGTGACCGAGCTCGAGCAAGGCGGTATAGCGCCGAAACCGAGCTTCCTGTTCCCGAGCCCGACCGATCCGAATTGCACCGGTGAAGAATGTTC
>JAKEGN010000414.1 GCA_022615525.1 Woeseiaceae bacterium | reverse complement strand
CTCGACAGCTCGTAAGGGCCAATATGCACGATGATTTTCCGCGGGGAGGCTGAACCGGGTAATGCTTTATTCTACCGCCGCCTGCGCCGCTATTCCTTGAAATCTTCGGTCGCGCAGCGCACGCGCTGCGGATCGACACGGTAACAGACGTTGAGTTTGAATCCGGTCGCTTCGGCCGATGGCAGTACGATGCGCATGACGGCCGTGAATTTGTCACCGGCGGCGACCGGCTTGCTCGGGTCGAGGCCACCGGCCGACGCCGCGGGACAGGATTCCGGTACCTCTGCCAGGTAGTTTTTCGGCTCCAGCACGACGCTGCCCAGGATCTCCTCCCAGCGATCGGTCAACGAGACATGTACCAGCGGGTACGGCAGCGCCTGTGCCGACCGGTTGGTCACCGTGGAACAGATCGTCAGCAGGCGCCCGCTCTCGTCGATGACGTTGCTGGTCGTTTCGAATTGCCAGCCCGTGACGTCCCATTCCGGCGTAATGGGCTGACCGAGCAGGCGGTAGACCGGCGCGATGGTCTGGTTGAATGCACCGACCGTCGACAGGGACTGTCGCATGCTGTGCATGAGCTGCGCCGCAAGCAACAAGGCCAGTATGACAACGGCGGCCTTGACGCCAGGTCCTGCCGGATCCGATTTGCGTTTGCCACCCCGAAGCTTGTTGCGGTTGATCGAGTAGGTGTCGGCCAGGAACGCGGCTTCCTCGAGCTTCGCGGACGCTTCCTTTGCCGCGAGTTCCTGCTCGCGCAGCGAACCGTGCACGAATTCACCCTCCATGATAATGGTCTCGACATTGTCGGCATTCTCGTCGAACAGGTGATCCGGATATTTCGGCTTTGCTGCGGTCTCCGCTACCTTCTTCTGCTCATTTGCCGGGGCCGGGCGCTTTGCCCTGGAGTCGCGGCGCTTGCGCGGGCGCTCGTCCTTTTTCTCTTCCGGCACGGCGGCCGATTCGATCTCACCCCGCAACACGAGTTCGGCAATGTCATCGTCATTCGCCGCGACTTCGGCGCTGCTTTCGTCGGGAAGGCCGGTGTCGTCGACGAGGGCCAGCGTGGGTTCTTCGCCGGGCTTATCTGCTCCGGAGGCGTCCGGTTCTTCGCCCATCAGGGCGGCACGCGCAACCTCTATCTCGTTCTCGAAATCCCCGGTGCTCTGCAGCGCCGCGGCCGCGGATTCCTGCGGCTCCCCGACTTCAGTTTCAATCACCGGTGCTGCCGGCTCCTCGTCCACGGCAATGTCGTCTTCGCTTCCTGCCGCCACTGGCGCGGCGGAGACCTTCCCCCGGGCCGCCGGCCGTGCCGTCAGTTCGCTGTGGATGGCCGCGAGCTCTTCCTCGACCTCGAGCGACAGCGGCGTATTGCCGGTTGTGTCAGCCGCATCGACCTCGTCGAGCAGATTGACCCACTCGTCAGCGCTTCCGAGCGCAAGGTCAAACTGCTTTTCATCGAAATGCGCCTTTTCGAGCTGGACCTTGTCCTGCTCGCGGCGCCGCGGGACTGCCGGGCTGACGGTAACGACATCGTCGTAGTCTTCAGGGAGCGGCGTGTTGTCGTCAAAACGCATGGCGCCGTCTGCGGGTGCCCTGCGGTCCCCGTCAGAACTTGCCAGCGGCACTTTGCTGACGATTTCCGGCAGAGCTTCTGCGACAGATCCAGGGTCCTCCTCGTTTTCGATTGTCCACCGCATCGAAGCGGTATCACCGCTGTCCTGACCCTCGGCGCCTTGAGTTGTCGTCGCCTCGTCCAATACCTGCCACTCGACGCCGGTGTCTTCGATGACGACGTTCTCCGGACCGGCAAGTTCATCCAGGGTCTGAAGCAGTTTCCTTTTCCTGATGTCTGCCTGCTGCGGTGGCTCGGGTGCAGGCGAAGTGTCTCTCGCGACAGGCAATTCCTCGGACAGGTATTCGAGGGCGTTGAACGCACTGCTGCACCCGCCGCAACGAACCCGCCCGCCGGCCTGTTGCAGCACCCGTGCTGTGACGCGGAATGCGGTATGGCAAGCGGGGCACTGCGTATACATGTCGAATCAGGACCTCTGTCCCGCCAGTAGCACCCAGTCATCCCTGGTGCGCGTTGCGGCGAATTCCACGGACCCTCGATAGGCACGGCGGACGGCCGCGGCCTGGTTGCCGAGTATGCCGGAAAGTGCGAGCCATCCGCCGCGCCGCAGCAATGCGCTGATGCGCGCCGCGTGGTCGATGAGTGGAGCCGCAAGAATGTTGGCGAGCAGGATGTCGAAGTGCCCGGTCAACCCGCCGCCGTCCGTCGTGGCGACGAGCCGGTCGGCAACACCGTTGCGTGCCGCGTTCTGCCGGGTTGCGGTGATCGCCTGCGGATCGATGTCGACACCGACTGCAGATTCCGCCCCGAGCAGTAGCGCAGCAATCGCGAGGATCCCGGAGCCGCAGCCATAGTCGAGTACCCGGCAGCCCGTAAGGTCGGTCGCATCCAGCCACTCGAGGCACAGCGCCGTGGTCGGGTGCGTGCCGGTGCCGAAAGCCAGGCCGGGGTCCAGGCGAACGATCACCGCATCCTTTGCGTCGACCTCGAAACCGCCCGGGCAGACCCACAGGCGCTTGCCGAAATGCATCGGGCGAAAGTCCTTGAGCCATTCGCGCTCCCAGTCTCGCTCCTGCAGCGACTCGACGCGATAACCGGGCAATTCCTGCAACATGAAGGAGCGAAGCAGGTCGTCATGCAGCCGGCGCAGGTCGGCACTGGCGTCGAACAGGCCGGTGATCCGGGTATCCGCCCACAACGGTGTTTCGCCCGGCGCCGGCTCGAGGACCGGGTTGTCGCCCGCGTCGCTCAGGGTTACCGAGCAGGCACCATGACGTTCGAAAACGGCCTCGACGAGCTCGTGCGGCAACGCGCCGAGCCGCATGGTGAATTGCTGCCAGTTCATGCTGCTGTCCGCACTCGCCGTCACAATCCCAATCGCTTTTCCAGGTAATGGATGTCGGTACCACCGCTCTGAAACGCGGAATGCTGCAGGATCTCCCGGTGCAGCGGCACGTTGGTACGAATGCCGTCGACGACGATTTCGGACAAAGCATTGCGCATTCTCGCCAGGGCCGAGGCCCGGTCGTTGCCATGGGCAATTATCTTGCCGATCATCGAATCGTAATACGGCGGCACGCGGTATCCGCTGTAGAGATGGCTCTCGATACGAATGCCGGGTCCTCCGGGCGCATGCCAGAGCGTGACCAGACCGGGCGAAGGCATGAATGTCTTCGGATCTTCGGCATTGATGCGGCATTCGATCGCGTGACCGCTGATCCGGATGTCATCCTGGGTAATACGCAAAGCCTCGCCGTTGGCGATACGAAACTGCTCTTTCACGATGTCGACGCCGGTGATCATCTCCGTCACCGGATGCTCGACCTGCAGGCGAGTGTTCATTTCGATGAAGTAAAACTCGTTGTCCTGGTACAGAAACTCGAATGTGCCGGCACTGCGATATCCCATTTCCTGACAAGCGCGGACACAGCGTGCACCAATGCGGTTTCTCTGCTCTTCGGTGATGCCGGGGGCCGGAGCTTCTTCGATGACTTTCTGGTGGCGGCGCTGCATCGAACAATCGCGCTCGCCGAGATGCACGGCATTGCCATGCATGTCGGCAAGTACCTGGATCTCCACGTGGCGCGGCCTCTCCAGGAATTTCTCCATATACACGACCGGGTTGCCGAAAGCGGCGCGGGCTTCGGCTTGCGTAAGCACAATTGCGCTGATCAGCGATGCTTCCGAATGCACCACTCGCATACCACGACCGCCGCCGCCCCCGGCGGCCTTGATAATGATCGGGTAGCCGATGTCCCTGGCGATCCGAAGATTCTCCTCGGCGTTGTCGCCTAACGGGCCGTCCGAGCCCGGCACCGTCGGCACACCGGCTGCTTTCATGGTGCGGATCGCCGAAACCTTGTCGCCCATCAGGCGAATTGCGTCCGCCGGTGGTCCGACAAAGATGAAGCCGCTCGACTCGACACGCTCTGCAAAATCCGCATTCTCGGAGAGAAATCCGTAGCCGGGGTGTATGGCGACTGCGTCGGTCACTTCAGCGGCGCTGATGATCGCCGGCATGTTCAGGTAACTGTCCGCGGTTTGGGGCGGACCGATGCAGACTGTTTCATCGGCCAGCAGCACGTGTTTCAGGTTGGTGTCGGCGGTCGAGTGCACGGCAACCGTCTTGATGCTCATTTCACGGCAGGCGCGAAGTATGCGCAGTGCAATCTCGCCACGATTGG
>JAKEGN010000413.1 GCA_022615525.1 Woeseiaceae bacterium | reverse complement strand
GGTGTCTCCGGCTTGCGGGGTAATTTGTCCGCAAGCCGCCATTCACTGCATATTCAGTGACAGCGGAGTAAGCTAATGGCGAATCCGGAGCATATGCACGAGGTCGACCCAACGATGAGCACACGATTACGGTTTCTACTGACTGTCATTTTGCTGCTGCCGGCAGGCATAGGCTGGACAGCACTACCTGACAGTGTCGATGGGCAGCCGCTGCCCAGCCTTGCGCCCCTCGTCAGGCGGGTTGCACCGGCCGTGGTCAATATCCGCGTCAGCCAGACGTTGAACCAACGCTCGCCGTACGGCGATGAAATGTTCCGCCGATTCTTCGGCTTGCCGGATATGCCCGGCGGTTCCCAGGAGATCGCCAGCGCCGGCTCCGGTGTAATCGTCGATGGCGAGAACGGCTACATATTGACCAATCATCATGTGGTCGAGAACGCGAACGAGATTCAGATTTCGCTATTGAACGGGCAAACGCTCGATGCGGAAATCGTCGGTTCGGATGCAGCAACGGACATCGCCCTTATCAAGGTCGATCCGAAAGGGCTGGTGGACCTGCCTATCGGCGACTCCGACGAGGTCGAGGTCGGTGATTTCGTCATCGCCATCGGCAATCCATTCGGCCTGGGCCACACCGTGACTTCCGGCATCGTCAGCGCGCTCGGTCGGACCGGCATCAATCGCAACGGCTACGAAGATTTCATTCAGACCGATGCGTCGATAAACCCGGGCAATTCCGGCGGCGCGCTGGTCAACATGAAGGGCGAGCTGATCGGTATCAACTCGGCGATCATCAGCCGCACCGGCGGTAACGTCGGTATCGGTTTCGCGGTTCCCTCGGAGATCGCGCGTTCCATCATGCGCCAGATCCTGGACTACGGCGAGGTTCGCCGTGGCCTGCTTGGCGTATCCATTCAGACGATCGACAAGGAGAGCGCCGAAGCGCTCAGCGCCGAGGTCGAGAGCGGCGCGCTGGTGTCCGCGATCGAACCCGGATCGGCCGCCGAAAAGGCTGGCTTGCACGTCGATGACATCATCACCAAGGTCAATGACAAGAAAATAAATGACAGCCGCGAGCTGGCCAACGCAATCGGCCTGAAAGGCTCCGGCGAGGAAGTGGAGATCGAATTCGTGCGCGGCGGAAAGTCGCGGTCCGTAACTGCCGTACTCGGCCAACAGACAGTGTCGCAAATCGCCGGCGCCGATATACATCCCGGACTTACGGGCGCGCAGTTCGCGGCCACGTCGACCGCCAGCAGCGGTGGCATAGACGTTACGGAGGTTGAACCCGGCAGCCCGGCGGCGCAACGAGGGCTTCGTGCCGGCGACGTCATTACTGCAGTCAACCGGCAACCCGTGCAGAACCTCCAGCAACTCCGTGCCATAGCGGACGCGAACCAGATACTGTTTCTGCTGGTGCGTCGCGGCGACCGCGTCCTGATGTTGCAGATCCGCTAGTCGCAAGCTGTCAGCCGGGCGCGACATAATCCGCGTCCGGCGTAATTCCATTCCGGCAATGCTGCGCGAGCCAGTCCCTGCGCGCCTGTCAGTGCGACGACATCCCTGCCCTTGCGGCGTCGGGGACATCGCATTATTGTCGTCTGCATCTCCGTGATCCGGGGTTTGCAGCAAGCCGTGTCAGCTTCCCTTTGCCAACGCTCGTTCATCGTGCTCTTTGTCGCCCTGCTTTCCGGGCACACGACAGTTTCAGCAGCGGACGCCGGGGATCGCCTGGCACGGCAGCGCGCCTCCTTTGCCGAGGCCTTTCCAGCGGCCGAGCTCGGTGACTGGGGTCCCGTCGAAGAGCGGCAGGAATTACTGTCAGACTACATACTCTGGCCGGACCTGCGCGCCGCCTGGCTCAAGGCGCGGCTCAAACAGGACCCTATGGATGCCGCCACGGAACGCGAAGTACTCGGGTTCCTCTCGGCAAACGGATCGCTGAGGTTGACCAGGGATTTGCGTTACGCCTACGCCCTGAAACTCGCATCTATGGGCCGGCTTTCAGACTACCTGTCCCTTTATCAGCAGTATTACCAGGGACTCGAGATAGCCAAACTCGACTGTATGGCGCTGGAGGCCGAGATACGGGCCGGACACCTCGACCGCATCGTCCATCGTGCCACTGAACTGTGGATGGTCGGCCGCAGCCAGGAAAACGAGTGCGGCCCGGTGTTCGACTACCTCCGGGCACAGCAGCTACTGACACCCGAGTCGTACCGTGAGCGCTACGCGCTGGCGATCGATGCCCGGGAGTTTGCACTGGCCCGTTACCTCTCCGGACCGCTCGAACCTCGGTACCGTGTCGAGGCGACGCGCTGGCTCGAGGCTCGCGACAATCCGTCCGTATTCCTTGCCTCTCATGCCACCCGTGCCGACGATGCAACCCACCGCCGGCAACTGGCCTACGCGATCGAGCAATTGGCTTACGAGGACCCTGACACCGCTGCGGTCGCGTGGAGGAACGTACGGGATGCGTATGCATTTTCCGATGATCAGGTTGCGGCTACGTCGCGGCACCTGGCGCTGTGGTCAGCGCGTCGGCATTCCCTGCTGGCGCTCGACGGCCTGCTCGACCTTCCACCGGCTGCCATCGATACGGAAGTTCGGCGATGGACGGCAAGGAGCAGCCTCCTGCTGCACGACTGGCGGCGCGTGATCGACAGTATTTCGGCGATGCCTCAGTCCGAGCAGGCGGCCGAAGAATGGCAGTATTGGCATGCGCACGCGCTCCGCAATATTGCTCAGGATGAACATGCCCTGTCGATCCTGCACGACCTTTCCGCGCGCAGAAGCTATTACGGCTTCCTGGCGGCCGATGATCTCGGTGTCGATTACACTTTCGGTCATCTTGCGGTCGTCGAAGATCCCGCCGTTATTGCCGCTCTCGAGGCGAATCCCGCACTTGTGCGCGCCAGGGAACTGTTTCTGGTCGGCCAGGAAAGCAAGGGGCGCTCCGAATGGGACGCCGTGGTCGACCACCTCAGCTCCCCGGAGAAGACCCAGGCGGCCCTACTTGCCCATCGCTGGGGCTGGCACTCGCGGGCGATCTCCTCCGTGGCAAGCGCGGGCGAATACGACGATCTCGATATCCGTTATCCGTTGGCATACGAGGAATTCTTCGAACGGTCTGCCTCCGATACGGGCATCGCTCCGAGCTGGGCATACAGCATCGCTCGCAACGAAAGCCATTTCATGAGTGATGTGCGTTCCGGTGCCGGGGCTGT
>JAKEGN010000079.1 GCA_022615525.1 Woeseiaceae bacterium | reverse complement strand
CAAGATCATTGGATCCGGGCACGTTGCCGAGATTACCCGACAGGTAAAGCGTATTGCCAACGCGAACCGCCGACGAAAACGGCAGACCGAGGTCTTCGGTGCCTGGCATGTTCAGGTATTGCACGTCGGTCATTTCTTTTTCCTCGACTGGCGTTTGTGACGGCTGGCAGCTGATGCAGATCACCAAGGCAGCTCCGAGCAAGGTCATAAGCCTGGTCATGTGCATCGTCAAATCTCGTTCCGCTGCGCGGCTGCTGCAATGTGTTCGGCGGCGCGAAACGCGAGCGCCATGATCGTCATGGTCGGCTGGCCCCGGCCCGAAGTCACGAAACTCGAGCCGTCGCAAATGAACAGGTTCGGGATGTCATGCGAGCGATGATACTTGTCGACCACCGATGTGCCGCTGTCATCCCCCATGCGACAGGTTCCCAGCAAATGCGCGCCGGCATTCTGCGCGTGTACCGGCATGGCCCAGGATTGCGTGGCACCCGCAGCCTCGAGCATCTGCATGCTGTAGCCCTGCAGGAACTTCGCCATCGCCAGATCGTCCGGATGATCCTTGTAGGTCATGCGCAGCGATGGACGGCCCCAGCGATCCTTGTGCGTCGGGTCGATGGTGATGTTGTTGCTGTCGAGCGCGAGGGACGTCGTATGACCTATCACGAACATCTGCCGCGCATAGTCATGCGCCAGCCTCTCCTTGAATTCCTTTCCCCAGGTCGGCGCATCGGGCGCCATGCCGGCCAGTGCGTACATCGCCGGTGTCGAGACGAACAACGGCCGTGCATCGATGCCGCCGCCGCCGTAGAAACCGCGCGCCGGGTCGCTGTCGTAGAAGTCATGGATGATCCGTGTGACCTGCACGCCCTTGTAATCGTTCAGCGCGTGCTCGAACAGGGCAGTGGCTGCCGAATGCCCGTTGAACATCAGGTTCCGGCCGACAAAACCGCTGGAGTTGGCGAGCCCGTCCGGGAACTTGCTGTTTGCCGAGTTGAGGAGCAGGCGAGCAGTCTCTGCGCCATTCGCGGACAACACCACCGCTTTGGCTTTCTGCGCTTGCTCCTTGCCGTCCGGGCCGTAGTAGAGGACTTCGGAGACGCGCCCGTTTTCACCGGTCACGACGCGGAACACCGCGCACTCCGCGCGGATCTCGCAATGACCGCTTGCCATGGCCTGCGGAATCATCGCCGCAAGCGTCGATGACTTGGCACCGACCTCGCAGCCGAAGGACATGCAATAACCGCAGTTGATGCACGGCGCACGGCCGTTGTGCGGCTGCGAAAGTATCGCCATGGGCGCCGGCTGCGCGTGCAGGCCGATTGCCTTGGCACCTTTCTCCAGCAGCGCGCCGGAGGATTTGACCGGCAACGGCGGCACCGGGAAGGGGCGCGACCGCGGCGGATCGAAAGGACCCGGCGCGCCGGACACTCCGATCTCCCAGTCCACGCGGCTGTAGTAGGGCTCGAGTTCGGCATAGCTGATCGGCCAGTCGGCGAAGTTGGTGCCGCTGATCGGGCCGAGCAGGCTGCGTTCCTTGAAATCGACCTCGTGAAAGCGCCAGAAATTGGCGGTGAAATGCACGCTGCTGCCGCCGACGGTCTGCGCATACTCCGCAGGCGGGTTCGGTTGCACCACGGCAACCTTGCTCTCGTCATCGCGAAACGTCTGCTGGTTGTTTTTCTGGCCGCCACCCATCAGCTCGTGCAGGACAAGCACGGACAGTTCGTCGTGAGTGAAGTCCGCCGCTTTGCGGAACGGTCCCTGCTCCAGCACCACAACGTCGAAGCCTTTGGTCGAGAGCTCTTTCGCGATGATGCCGCCGGCGGATCCGGAACCGACGATGACGAAGTCCACTTCCTGGTCGTTACGGAACGAGGCCTGTGTCTCATTCGCCATGCCGTTCTCCCTGGACGTCATTCTGCGAGACGTACTCCGCGTCGTAATAACCAAACGGCGGTTGCCAGGACGCGTGTCCGCCGCTCAGCCCGAGCAGCTTCCAGCCGATGTCGTCGCGGTTGCCGCCGTAGCTGCTCATGCAAAAGAAACCCAGGATCGTGCCGGTGCGCATGAGCTGGAAGAACTCGGAGTCCTGCTGCGTCTGCAGGTAGCGGTCCTGATCCGACTCGTCGAGATCGGAGAATCGACCCGCGCCCGGAAACTCCGACGCGACCGCGGCCTGAAATTCCGCGAGGCCCTTCTTGGCGTCCGCATACCACTCGGTACCGAATGAGCCGAAGGCTTTGTCCATGAACCGGATGACCCCGGCCTCGCGCGCCCCTGGCGTATCCGTGGTCGGCAAAATGCGTGCGGCAATCGCTTCGAACTCGCGTGCTTCGTCCTGCGACAACGTTACAAAGGGAGCCGATTCATCTCTCGCGGTACAGGCGCTTTCTGCCATGGCCAGCAGGCTTGCCATGCCGGTGCGTGCAAACGCCGCGCCTGCGGTGCCCTGCAGGAACAGTCGTCGTGTCAGGTAATCAACGTTCATGCGGTCCCCGCAAAGCAATATTTCGACGGGTTGCAAAATTAACACAGACCGGGCAAAGCTGCGCTAAATGCTGGCAGTTCATTTCATACTGTACAGTTCGATGGTCGCCGGATCACGGCGTCAGGCGCAGGTGTATCGCCTGCGCCGCCTGGCCCGGTGAAGTGCAAACGGGTGCAATGGCCGGCACAGATCGCCTACTATAGCCGCAGGCGCAAGCCGGTTGAAAATCAGGGGCTTTATGGGTCGATTGACAACGCACGTACTCGATACGGCCCGCGGCAGACCGGGCGCCGGCGTCCAGGTCAAGCTGTTCTCGCTGGACGGCGGGCGTCACCTGGTGGCGAGTGCCGTGACCAATGCCGACGGCAGGACCGATGCGCCGCTGCTGGATGCCGGGACCTTCCGTGCCGGCAGCTACGAGATCGAATTCGCCGTCGGACGTTATTTCGCCGATTCCGGACTGGATGAGGGGCAGCCGCCGTTTCTCGGCGACGTGGTCATCCGTTGCACTCTTCAGGCGGACCAGAATTACCATGTCCCGCTGCTGGTATCGCCATGGAGTTACTCGACGTACAGGGGTAGCTGATCGCGTGGCTCACCGGGACACAGTTCGCTTCCTGCTCGATGGCGAGCTGCGGGAAGTTCGCAATTGCGACCCGACCCGGACCGTATTGCAGTACCTGCGCGAAGACCTGCGACGTTGCGGCACCAAGGAGGGATGTGCGGAAGGCGATTGCGGCGCGTGCACCGTGGTCGTTGCCGAAGCGGATGACGCGGGCGATGGCCTGACGCTGCGCGCGATCAACTCCTGCATACAGTTCCTGCCGACGCTCGATGGCAAGGAGTTGTTCACCGTCGAGAGCCTGGGCATTGGCGGCGCGTTGCACCCGGTACAAAAAGCAATGGTCGAATGCCACGGGTCGCAGTGCGGGTTCTGCACACCCGGCTTCGTCATGTCGCTGTTCGCGCTGTTCAAGAATGCGACTGCGCCGACCCGGCAGGAGATCGACGACGCGCTCGCCGGCAACCTGTGCCGCTGTACCGGATACCAGCCCATCGTGGAAGCGGCAAAACGCATGTACGAGAACGGCATGCAGCGCGGCGGCGAGGCCTGGATCGACGTACCCGGCCGTCCCGCGGACCGGGCTCGCGCCGGTGCGCTGCGCGGCCTGCGCCAACGCGGGAGCCTTGCGATAAAGGGGCCGCGTGGGCAATTCCACGCACCCGTGTCGCTGAAGGCAGGTGCGCAACTGGTGAAAATAT
>JAKEGN010000412.1 GCA_022615525.1 Woeseiaceae bacterium | reverse complement strand
CCAGGAAGCGGTCAGGATTGCTTCGCGTAACATGACGGCCTCCGGGCTGACGTCGACCACGGATGCCTACGGCAATTACGACGATCTCGTCGCTTACCAGGATGCGCGCGCGGCAGGCGAGATGTATTTTCGGCTGAGCTTCATGCCGGGCGGCAACAGCGAGGTCTACCAGGGGCTGAAAACAGCGGGCATACGCTCGGGTTTCGGTGATGAGTGGCTGCGCATCGGTGCGGTCAAGTATGCCGCCGACGGTTCCGCGTCCGAACGGACGATGAGCATGAGCACTCCCTACGAAGGTCGGCCGGACGATTATGGAATCCTGACGATGACGCAGGAGCAGATCGACGATGCGGTCGACGATGCGGTGGCGCACGATTTTCGTGTCGGCATCCACGCGAACGGCGACGTCGCAATCGAGATGGTGCTGAACGCCTACGAGCGCGTGCTGAAGAACAGCCGCGGCGCCAATCCCCGGCATCGCATCGAACACTGTTCACTGATCAATGACCAACTGCTCGCGAGAATAAAAGCGGCAGGGGTCGTGCCGGCACCTTTCTATACCTATGCCTATTACCACGGCAACAAGTGGGTCGATTACGGCCCGGAGAAAATGCAGCAGATGTTTGCCCACCGCAGTTTCCTCGATGCGGGCATACCGGTCGCCCCGGCTTCCGACTACACGCCGGGACCCTACGAACCGCTGATGGCGATACAGAGCATGGTGACGAGGAAAGACCAGAAAGGGCGCGTGTGGGGAGCGAACCAGCGAGTGTCAGTCACCGAAGCGATGCGGATCTGCACCGTGCACGGCGCGTATGCGTCGTTCGAGGAGGAGATCAAAGGCACGCTGGCCCCGGGCAAGCTCGCCGATTTTGTGATCCTCGAAAAAGATCCGCACGACGTCGAACCGGACGGCATCATCGACATCAAGGTTGTCCGAACTGTCGTCGGAGGAAAAGCCGTCTACGAAGCCTGAGATCGGGGACAGTGACCGAATTCCATCCAGGGTAAGGCCGCCACGGGGGATGCTGTTTGCGGGATGGCTCCCTTCGAAAAAGGTGCCGGATTTATTTTTTCCCGAGGAAAAATAAATCCGGCACCTTTTTCCGCAATCCCGTCATCGTCCTCCCGGGAGTCGGCGCCGAAAAACTGCGACCATTGTCGAATTCAGGTTCTTAGGGAATTCGGTCACTGTCCCCGATCTTCCCTCGTGCTGTAACCTTTTCCTCCCGGCGGCGCTATAAGCCTGTAAATTCACCCGAACCATTACAGGGGCCTGTCATGCGTGGCATACGTAAGTGTCTGATTTTGGTAGCTTTCATGTTACCGGCGACGGTGTTCGGGGCGGTGCGCCCGGGCGATCTCCCTGATGGCACCCGCTGGTACCTGCACGCGGACCTGAAGCAAATGCGCGAATCGGCTTCGGGTCGTGAGCTGTACGCCTGGATGGACGACGAAATCTTCATGGAGATCCATGACGAGATCGGCATCGACATCAACAAGGAGGCCGATCGCCTGACGGCATTTTCCGGCAGCGACAACGGTACCGTCATCGTGCTCGAAGGCAACATCAGCAAGGAAAGCCAGGACAAGGTGCTGGCCATCGCGGCAGTCGAATCGACCCTCGATACACAGAGCCACAAGGGCAAGACTTACTATCACGTCAGGAACTATCAGGACTCCCGCTCCGACGGGGAACGCAGCCACGACCAGGAAATCGCTTTTGACGGGCTGGATGACGAGGCATTCTTCAGTTTTGCAGTCCGCAACAAAATGATCGTCGCATCCAGCGACGCCGGCATGCGGGCGCTCCTCGACAATGGCGGAAAGATCGCGGGAAGTGCTGCGCACAGCGGCTCGCTGTTCGTTCTCACTGCAGACAAGACCTTCATGCAGGCAGGACTGAAAACGGACGAACTCACCGATGAGGACGACGGTTGGCAGTCGAACATCATTCGCAATACGGAACATGTCGCGCTGATGGTCTCCGAGAGCCAGGAATACATTGCCATCGAAGCGCAACTCGTTTCCACGGACCCGCGCCTGACGGAGTCCATCGGCGGCATAGTCAACGGGTTGATCAGCCTGCAGGCCTTCAATTCGGAACTCGACCCGGACATCAGGACGCTGATCCAGAATACGAAAATCGAAGTGGCTGAAAAAGTGCTGACCATCCGCACCGTAGTCGATCCGAAGCACATCGTGCGTCAGCTCGATAACTGAAAACCTGGCACAGCGGCCTTGCACCGGCGTGGCAACGGATGAGCAACTGGCGGAAGCAGCGAAGTGCGGGTCGACCACTGCGTTCGATGAACTCGTCGAGCGCTACCAGTCACGGTTGCTGCGTTTTCTGCTGGGCCGCTGCAACAATCGGGCCGATGCCGAAGACGCCATCCAGGATACGTTCGTGAATGCATACCGTTACCTGCAAAGCTACGACCCGCGTTGGCGATTCAGCACCTGGCTGTACCGGATCGCGCTGCGCAACGCTTCGCGGCAGTCGCTGCATCCGGCCGCAGAAGCCATCGAGCTCGAGGATGATACCGATCCGCTGGCGGCCTGCATTGCGCTGTCGGAGCGGCAGAACCTCTGGTTGCTCGCAAAAAGGCAATTGGCGGCGGATGCGTACTCGGCACTCTGGCTGCGGTATGCCGAAGACCTTCCGCTGGCCGATGTCGCCAGGGCACTCGACCGGTCACTCGCCTGGACCAAGGTATCGTTGATGCGCAGCCGGCGCCGGCTGGCTGCCGCGTTGAGGCAACAGCCAACGATCGCCGAAGGGAATGAAATGTATGACAAGGCATGAAGACAGTGATCTCGAACAGCGATTGCGGGCCGATGCGCAGCAAATCGTGGCCGATGTCTCACCGGAACTCCGTGCACGCATAGACGCATCGATTCGCTCCGTTGCACCGATACGTTCGGTACCTGCCAGCCGCGATGCGGACAGGTCGGGCGGGCCGGGCTGGTGGGCGAGCGGGCTTACCGGACTGGCGGCTGCACTGCTGATAATTCTGCTGGTCAATACGAATCGCAGCAGCGGCCCGACACCTGACAGCGTGACGGAAGACAACGTCGCAACCACTGTAACGCCGGAAGTCAGTGAAAGCCTCGTGACGTTGCCGCTGAAGGTACGCACTGCAGACCTGACCGGTCCGCTCGAGGAGGAACTCTTGCGGCTGCAGGCGGACATCGAGAAAGCCCGCCAGACCGTCGAGCGGGACCTGCACCTGACGCTGTAATACGGTCGTTTGTCGCGGGCCGGGCACCAGTGCGTCCCGGCACCGGCCGGCACCACCAGGTGCCCCCTTATTCCCGCCTGCAATCAAGCATTTGGGCGCCCTCATACCACATCCTGAAATCACTGCCTGTAGTGGAAATAAAGGGCTGAATAAACTATCCTGCCTGCTGGCCGGGCAGAGGCGTCTGCCGATGCGATGCCCGGACATAATCGGTTCGCGAAAACAAAAACGAGACGCGGCGGCTCAGGGGTTTCGATGGGGGAGGCGTCCTGCCAGGGATTGCAACTGACACAATCAGGTTGAATGAAAGTAGCGTGCTGATCAAGAACATGACGGACGGCTCACCGGCAGCCGCTCATAATCTTCCGCAGGTTTTCACGTAAAAGGATGCGACAGGTATGCCTTTAGCAGTTGTATTGATCCTGTTGGTTTTGGGATCGCTCGTGTTCCACTTCCTGAGTCCGTGGACCTTCACGCCGCTGGCATCGAACTGGAGCCAGATCGACGACACGATCGACATCACCTTCTGGGTCACCGGCTTCGTGTTCGTGGCCGTCAACCTGTTCATGGCTTATTGCGTCATCAAGTACCGCACGAAGAAGGGCGGCCGCGCCGTTTATGACCCGGAGAACAAGAAGCTCGAACTCTGGCTCACGGTGTTCACGACCATCGGTGTTGCCGCGATGCTCGCACCCGGCCTTTTCGTGTGGGCGAAATTCGTCAAGGTCCCGGACGACGCGATGCAAGTCGAGGCCCTTGGCCAGCAATGGCACTGGAGTTACCGCCTGCCGGGGGACGACGGCGAGTTTGGCAACGTCCACGCGCGGCTGATCTCCGACGAGAATCCTTTCGGCATCGACGACAGCGACCCGGCGGGGCACGATGACGTGCTGGTTGCCAGCGCCGAGCTGCATCTGCCGGTCGACGTGCCGGTGAGGATGAACCTGCGTTCGAAAGACGTGCTGCACAATTTCACCGTGGCGCCGTTTCGCGTGAAGATGGATCTGGTTCCCGGCATGGTCACGCACATGTGGTTCACGCCGACGGAAACCGGAACCTACGAAGTGCTGTGCGAGGAGCTTTGCGGTATCGCGCATTTCGCCATGCGCGGCGCCGTCGTGGTTGACGAAAAGGAAGACTACGAGCACTGGGTCGCAAGCCATCCCACCTGGGCGGATACGCAAGCCGCAGCCGCGGGCAACGCGACGGTCGGCGCCGCACAGTACGCCGTATGCGCTGCCTGCCACGGACAGCAGGGCGAGGGCCTGCAGGCGCT
>JAKEGN010000411.1 GCA_022615525.1 Woeseiaceae bacterium | reverse complement strand
GCAACTATGTCCTCCGGCGACATGCGCGCCGCGCTCTTGCGCGCCTCCAGCATTATGAGGCGGAAATGCTTGAGGTCGTCATCGTCAAGCTCGAACGAGACACGCATTACGCAATCCGGCTCTTTATGGGTGTTGGCTCAGCCTAACTTTGGCGCAACGCAGGGTCAATTTGCTATCGCCGCTCCGGTCAGTGCTCGGCCGCGTGGCAAACGGTCACTTGCGGTTCTGCGAATCCCAGGATTTCGATCGGTCGAAGCGTCCGGTGTTGTAGGGGTCGAGGCCATATTCTTCCGTTGACTCGAGCATGTCGTCACTGATGATTTTCAATGTCTCGTGCGTGCCGGTGTCCTCGCGTACGAAGCGGTTTCGAATCAATACGTTCTTCCCGGGACCGCCGTCCTCGATCGTACCTTCGAAGGTCGCGACCTGTTCGACTTGCGGTGCCGGTGTGGCGGGTTTCGCGGGCCTGGGTCTCGGCGCCATACGCGCCCCTGTCTGGCGCAACGGCTCCCTGGGCGGTGGTGCTTTGCGGCCAAACAGCTTCCGACCGAGCCATTCAAGAAAACGATTCATGTGCGTTGTCCGGCAATTCGGGTCACGTCGGTCAGGGGCCTATAACTATAAACGGCATGCATTCGGAGCATGCACGACCCTTAACATAATTTCTACGGTTTAACGCACAACATATTGTTATTAATGCAAGTAATGTGAGCTGCGTCACACTATTGCGGACCCGGATTGCAAATCAGCCACCTGTGTACGAGGGGGGACTTCGCAACTTGCGAAATGCGTAAATCGTGAGGCGAAAAAGTTGCCAGCCAAGGTAAGGGGAAAGGACCAGGTACCAGGTGACCTGCTGACCGCGCCGAAGCTCGTAGTGCAGGCTTGCGTAAAAATCGGTGAATCCCTGTCCTCCGTAGTCTCCGAAGACAGCCTGCCCAACAAGGTAGATGGCAATAGGCAGCAAAACGATTCCGGCGAAAAAAAGGCCTAGGAACAGCGCCACTTCGTTGAGCAGGGTCTGTTTCAGTTCGTGCATTGATTCGGGCATCGTGCCAACGCGATCGGGCCAAGGTTAGGTCAATCCTTGATCATGGCAACAGTGACGTCAAGGCCACGGCGTGCGATGCCTCGGCGGTGCAGTGGGGGCGCTGGCTAGCGGGACCGCGAGTCCCGGTCCGGAGGCGACTGATTGTTTGCCGCGTTGTTGTAGCGGCGGCGGAATATGTAGAAAGCAAAATGCAGGCACGCGGCCGAGAACAACAGGTAATGCGGCAGGACCCAGAACCATGCGCTGATGTACAGGGTGGCCAAGAATGCCGCGACGCCGGCGGCCAGGTAGAAATAGGGCAGGCAGTCGTACAGCAACTTCGGGAGCCAGATCTTGCGAGCCGCCAGATTTCCGGCATTTCTCGAAAGTATCTGTGTGGCACTCAAATCCATTTGCTTCGGCGCTGATCGGGTGAGCATGGTTGGAGTCCATTCCGTCTTACTGCTGGCTGATCGCAAGACTAGCGGAAATCCCGAAGACAGTCCGTGACCCCACTCACAGATCGATGTGCGGTGCTGTGTCGCTCAGAGGCGGCGCGGCGGGAAGGTGTCAGCGCTTGGGGCGCTCTTCGTACCGGAAGTCTGCATTTCCTATCGTGACGATGTCACCGCTTCTGAGCACCTGCTCGGTGACGGGCTGCTGGTTGACGGCAATACCGTTCTTGCTGCCCCAGTCAACTATCCGGGTCCGGTCATTCTCGGTAACGATCAGCGCATGCCGGCGACTGATGTACTGGGCCTTCAGGTGAATGTCGTTGTTCCTCGTGCGCCCGATCGTCAGCCTGTCCTTGAACAGGGGAAATCGCAGCTCCTGGCCGTCCACATTGCCGATCAGCAGCCGGGTGATCCGATCTGCAGCGGACCTGTCGTCCTGTCGAACGTCCGGCTCGACCTGCAGTTCCGGGGAGATGGAATTGTCCGTCTCGACCGCGGTCCTGACCGTAGAACTTCTGTTTGCCAGCTCGTTCAACAATGCCGCTATCGCACCATCCTTGTTGGACAGCTTGTGCCGGTCGTCTTCGTGCTGGTGTTCGAGGCGCTTGATCTTCTGGCGCAGGGATTTGAGCAGTGCCTCGCTGGATTCCTGCGTCCTTTCGAGCTGAGATTCCAGCACCTGCCGGAAACTCTGGCTGTCAAAAAGGTCTGCCGTCAGCTGCTCATGAATCGATTCGTGGTCGGCGATGATCTGCTGTGCAGTTCCCAGCTCGAAGCCGATGCGGGAGACTTCGGCCTCGAACTCTGCATGCATCTCGTCCAGCCGGTCGCGCAGATCGGCAGATGACTGCTTTTCGCCGTCGAGCTGTTGCCGCAGCTCGACAATCTGCTGCCTGGCATCCGCCAGTACGATTTCGGTTGCTTTGCGCGCGCGGGTTGCTTCATCGGCGGCCCGGTTCTGTTGCTGCAACTTGATACGCAGTGCATCCGCATAGCCCTCGGTCCGGCTAAGCTGCGCTTGCAATTCGCGAATCTCCTGCCGACTGTCGGCGAACGCACCGCTTTGCTGCTCGTCACCGGCTTCGGGACCGGCAGCGCGCGCGACGTGAGCAGCCGTGCCGCCGTCAGCGCCGATTTGCCGAAGTTTCGACAGATCTTCGTTGCTTTCGGCCACTTGTCGGCGCACGGTTTCCAGTTCGGCGGATTGTTCCGTTATTGTGCAATCCCTGCCGGCCAACTGTTCACACAATTCATTGATGCGGCGCTCTGCATCCTGCAACTTCGCCGTAGTGTCGTGGAGCTTAATTTTACCGGCAGCGAGCTCCTGTGCCTGAACTGCGGATTCCACGCGAATTGCTTCGAGACTGTTCCGCAATTCGCCTGATTCCTGCTCGTTGCGGACCTGTTGCAGTTCGAGATTGGCGACCTGGGATTGGCGAAATTCGGCGGCAGCGCGCAGCGATTCGATCAGTGCAGTGTTTTCTTCTGCGGACCTCGCACTGTCTGCGATCGCGGTGGCCAGCAGCTCCACATGCGCCTGACTGTCACGCAGATTCTTCTGCGTCGCCGCCAGTTCGTTCTTTGCCTTTCGCAGCTCGGCATTGACGTTATCCGTGAGCTTTTCACGAACCTTGATTTCCTTATCGAGGGCATTCCAGCGTGAGCGAAGTTGCTCGATATCGAATTCCAGTCGTGCGATTGACTGATCGCGCTCACGTATTCCGAGCTCGAGCGACGCAATACTGTCCGCCGTGACTTCGCGATCCGCATTTTCGTCGTCAAAGTTGAACGTGTTTGCATCGGATTCGAGTTCGCCGTCCGAATCGAGCGGTTGCAGCGAATGGGCCACGATCTCGAGTTCGGTCGTCGGGTCGTCATCGACGCCGCTGACTAGGTTCCTGTTATTGTTTTTTTCCATAGTCGAAAATAAGTCTAGCACGGCTGCTGGCGCGGTCACACCGCTCGACAAATCCAATTAAGTCAAATACATAGGGGATCGCCGCTCAGTCGCAGGCAACCGTGCGATCCTTGGCCCATCGTCGAATCTCGTCGATTCGTTCCGCCATGACCACGGAAAGCGGCCGGGTCCGCCGGATTTCGTCAAGGATGAGCTGGGAATTCAGTGCGGATCGCTGTGCCTGGGCCGCGTACAGCGCGGAAACGATAGCCTGCTCGATTTCCGCACCGGAGAAACCGCGCGTCGCTCTCGCCAGCTGGTCGAGCTCGAACCGTGCTGGATCCTGATTGCGACTTTTCAGATGTATTTCCAGTATCGACTTGCGGATGGCCCCTCGTGGAAGGTCCACAAAGAAGATTTCGTCGAATCGACCCTTACGCACCAGCTCGGGCGGCAGGACGCCGATCTCGTTGGCAGTGGCTACGACGAAGACCCGGGACTTCTTCTCGGCCAGCCAGGTCAGAAACGTCCCGAGTACCCGTTGCGACGTCCCGGTTTCGCTGTCTCTCCCGGCGAGTCCCTTTTCGATTTCGTCGATCCACAGCACGCAGGGCGCCATTACGTCGGAGGTCTTCAGGGACTCCCGCAACTTGCGCTCGGTTTCACCGTGGTACTTGTCGTACAGACTGCCAAAATCAAGTCGCAGCAACGGCACCCCGAACAGCCCCGCGGTGGCTTTGGCTGCCAGGCTCTTGCCGCAACCCTGGACTCCGATGAGCAGTATGCCCTTCGGCATGTCTTTGGACGGCAGGCCTTGCGTGTCGAGCATCGCGTTTTTGCGCTGGGACAGCCAGCTCTTCAGGCCGGCGAGTCCGCCGATGTCGCTGAACTTCCTGGTGTCGTACTCGAACTGCAAAACGCCACCCCGATTCAGGAGTTCGTACTTTGCCTGCATGACCTGCGGCAAATCGCTGTGAGTAATAGCGCCGTCGTCGTAAATGGCATTGCGCGCGAGCTGAGCCGTTTCCCTGTCCGGCAGGCCGGCAAGATTTTGCAAAAGCAGGCGGTGCGCCTTCGGGTCGAGTTTGACTTTCGATTGCGGATTGTCCCTTGCCCAGTCCGAGGCGACACGGGCAACGATCTCCTCGCGCTCCTTCTCGGAAGGCAAAGCGAGATCGAATCTGGCGCTGAATGCATCCAGTTCGCTCGGCAATGACACCGAATGGCTGATCAAAACAATATGCCTGGCGACGTTTTCGAACTGGATGCAAATGTCCTTCAGCAGTCGCACGTTCACCGGATCGTCCAGGTACGGATGGAAATCAAGGAGGACGTACATGCCCGGTTTGTTTACGGCACGAATATGCCGCAGCACCTCGGTTGGTGCCGCGTTGTGCAATTGCGGCTCGAGGGAGATGTCGAGTCGCTGGAGACCGTCGGTAACCGTCCAGCGAAACAGCGGTACATAGGACGTCGACGCGCGCGCAACGGTGATCGATTTGAGCAGGTCCAGCATGCGCGATTCATCCCGGGTTTCGATGACCACCAGGGGAGTGCGGGAGCGCAGGATGAGGTCGAGGTCGCGTTGTCTGTCCATGCTTCAGCCGGTCCTGGCCGGACTGGCGCTATCCTGGCCGGCCACCGGATTGCGCATCACGCCTCGCAACCCGGCAGGCTTTTCGCCGAAAGGCTCTCCGGCGCTGTGCCAATGAGTTTGGCGGCGCTCCTGCGCAAGGAGTCCAACGTAACCTCTGCGTCACTGCTTGCCAGGTCACGAGTCACATCGTCGAGCGAGTGACCATTCCTTGTTTCCCGGCGGATCTCATCGTCGAGCATCGCAAGAACGGTTACCGCCCTTGCGGTGATCGCCCCGGACGAATCGCCAGTGCAAAGGCTGGTAGTCGTTTTTCCCCATTCCGCCTGGAAATCCAGTGCCTGTTTCAGGCGCTTGTCACTGATACCGCCGGTGCGCGAGAGAATCATGATTCCGTAGTACTCCGACAGACCTTCGATGATCCAGTCTGCCTGTTCAGGTTGGTACGGAGCGAACGCTACGTGAAAAATCTCGTGGAGGAGGGTACTGGTCGAGTTTTCACTCATCAGCGGCAGGTCCGCATGGATGAACAGCGATCTCGGCCCGGAAAGCCCGCCTCGCCACATGGGTGCAGCGGCACTGATGATCGTTATGCGTTTCGGAAAAGACGGCAGGAGCTGTTGAAATTCCGGCAGTGTCCAGTGCAGGAAGGCCAGGGTGTCCATTCTGCGGATACCATGCCCCAGCGGTCCCGCAACCTTGACTCGGGTTTTGCCAATGGCTTCGTATCGCACACCGAGTTTTCCGAGCGCGAACCAGCCGGCCGGCAAATCGAAGCGGCGCTCAGGGTTGTTTACGCGGTAGCGATCGTCCTTGCCGAAGTAATGCGTTGTCGACGACCACCCGACCGGCAGCCTGAAGCTGAGCCAGGTTTCGCTCGTTGCGTCTTTGACGGTGCGCGTGGATGCGCGCGGAACGATGTCCTCACCACGAAAAACTGCCCAGTCGGTATCCAGGTACGCGTCATAATTCTTGCTGCCGCGCTGGTGACGCAAAGTCGCGAACCATTTGAGCGAGCCGCCGCGCTGGTCGGGAACCCAGGTCAGCACGTCCCCGTCAATTCGCAGTCCGCCATCACCGCGCACATCCTGTATGCGCTGTGGATCGAAACGCATGGTCAATTTACGAAGCTGGCGACGGGTTTGAGAAAGCCTCAATTCGACATGCGCACCCGCAGCGGCAATATCGGGCGTCACTTCGAACTCGAGCTTGTACTGATTTCGCTCGGCGCTCGTCTGGTTGGCACCTTCCGAATCGGGAACAACCCAGGCTGCAGCCGTAACTGCCAGCCCGACAAATGAAACATAGCCGACCGGGCGTAAAAGGACGCTCCTGACGGCCTTCAAAAAGGCGCGCCAGCAGGTCGGAATTTGCATTTCCGGGATACAGTTCATATCGAGTCGGAGCTCCGGCGGTTATTGTGGTGCCGTTTCGCGTCGCAAAGTGTTCCATATGTTGCTGCAGTCGGCCAGAGATCTGATTCGGCACACAATCCTGCTAGCCGGATTGTTGTTCGCCGCGGCATGCTCGACGCCGGGACCGGTCGCGACGGGACATGCGCCGTCGACGGCAAGCCGGGCGACGCAAAAGCCCGCCGATACGCACGGCGGCCGGGTTGCGGAGATCGCCATGAGCCAGGTTGGTGTGCCTTATCGGTACGGTGGTGCTTCGACCAACGGTTTCGATTGCAGTGGCCTGGTGCACTACTCGTACGCGAAGGCGGGTAAGGCCGTCCCACGCACGACCGCGGGCCTTTGGCAGAGCGCACGACCGGTTTCATACGCAGAACTGCAAACGGGCGACGTGCTGTTTTTCCGCATCGAGGGAAAGATGTCGCACGTCGGGGTGTACGTGGGAGCAGGGCGGTTCGTGCACGCACCGGCGTCCGGGAGACAGGTGTCGGTCGAATCTCTGGATTCGGATTTCTACAGCCTGGCCTTCATTCGCGGCGGTCGGCTGTAACTCAAGCCGGAACGGGAGCGCCGCGCAATCCCCCGGTGCGAGTCCTCAGGCGCCTTCCTCGGACACGATGAAAAGTTTGAGCTGGTCTGCCAGGCCTTTACAGGCTTTCGCCTGGGTGCGGGCTATGAGCGGGATCGGAATGACGATTGCCGGCAGAAACGAGGTGCCGCTGACGTCGGCGCTGACCGAGCCCGCATCCTCCAGGCCGCTGAGGTCCCACACCGAGGCCTGGTACTTGGAATCGTTCTGCCACCAGGCGAAACCGAAACAGCCGCCACCGCCAGGACCGGCTGCGCAGGACATGCTGCCTCCGCCCGCGACCCTGTCGGTGTCACCGTCCAGCCAGACGACATAGCGCACGCCTTTTTCTGCAATCTTCTCGGGGACCCCGGGGCGCTGCATCAGGTCCGGCAGACCCTTGGTCTCTGCCGGCGCGGTGCGCGGCTCGAACCAGGGAAAGAGGGCGTCGACGAATTCATTGTTCGGTACGACGCGCAGGCCGGACGAACCGCGCCCGACTGCATCTCCGACGCAGGCTATGAACTTCGCCTCCGTTTCGTTTCCAAGGTGATAACTCTTCGCCATGATGACGACGCCTTCACCTTCCTCAATGCCCGTTTGGGACTCGCGCACGCCCTCGACGCGAGAGGTGACGCAGCCTGTAAGCAGCGCGCCGGCGGCAGCAACAAGAATGAACTTGTGCGACAACGCCAGGCGGGATTCGATATTACATGCCCGAGTCATCAACGGGTTCCTCCGTAGCGGTAGTCTGCATGACCTTCTCGGCCGGCGCATCTTCTGCGGGCTGGGGAGTGGTCAGCATGGGCGGGCCCTGGGTGGCCGCGCTCAGCTTGCTTATACCAGTAGCCTTGTCCATTTGCAGTATTACCAGTGCGGCGGCGTCGCGCATTGCCAGCACCGCGGCCCTGCGCAGCGCCTCGTCCGAGCCGAAAGTCGTGGTAAGCGACTTGCCGTAGGCGCTGATCGGCCAGTTGGCAATCTCGTTACCCTGATCGTCGAAGATCTTGAGGCGATAGCGGATCCAGACGGCAAATTCCTCCGTCTGGCTTTGCGAAGGTACCGAAAATTCGAATGCATCGATCGACGGTTCGATGTAGGCGTCAATGGTCAGATCGCGCGGGTCCGTGCCCGCCTGGATGACGCGAAAGTCCGTAAACATCGACCCGAACAGCTGCGTGAACAGCAATTCGTTCGCCCGGCCAAGGTCAATGCTCCACTTTTCCTTGCCGATAACCACTTCTTCGTGGACAAAGTGTGCGAAGTTGTCGGGATACCGCGCGCCGACGGACAGCGGCAACTTGTCTATCAGCGGTTCCGGTATGGTTGGATCGACAAGCTTGACCTGCGACCCACCGCAGCCGCCGAGCGTCACCGCAAG
>JAKEGN010000078.1 GCA_022615525.1 Woeseiaceae bacterium | reverse complement strand
CGCTTTGGCATCGTTGCCAAGCTCTTCGTAAAGCCGACCGCGCTGCAGGTAGTAGTAGAAGAAATCGTCGCGGCGCTCGATGGCATCGTCAAAATCCTTCACCGCAGGTTCGTATTCCTTCTGCTCTATTTTCGCATCACCACGCAAGGCGTAAAAGTTCGCTTCGGCCGGAAAAAGTTTGATGGCTTTTTCTGCATTTGTGATGGCGAGGTCCGCCTTGTCTTCGCCGAGCGCTTTCCGGCCTTCGTCATAGAGGTCGTAAGCAGGCTTGGCTTTCATGGTCTTTGCAATAGCGGCATCGTAGCGGTCGATGCCGAGATCACCGCCAGCCGGAAGTTCCGCAGCCGTTTTCCGGTTTGCGTTGACGCGCTCCTGTGATGGCGGATGGCTGGCAAAAAGCCCGCTTAGCCAGTCCTGCTCCTTACCGTCGCTTAGACGCACGAAGGTTTGCTGCAGGGTCACCGCGCCCTGCGGATCGTAGCCGGCGAGTGACATGAAACGCATGCCGTACAAGTCGGACTCGAGTTCGTCACCGCGCCCGTAACTCTGGTTCAGCATCTGCGAAAAAACGCTGGCGCCGCCAACGGCCAGGTTCCCGTAACCGGTGTCGGCCGTCACAACCGCCGTGCCGATAAGTGCAACCTGCAGCAACTGGCTGCGTTCGATTCTTTGCGCTGTGTGTCGCGCGGCAGCATGCACGATCTCGTGCCCGAGCACAGCGGCAAGTTCCGCTTCCGATTCAAGCTCCGTGAGCAATCCGCGATTGATGGCGATCTTCCCGCCTGGCAGCGCCCAGGCATTCGGCACCGAGCTGTTCAAGACCATGAATTCGTAAGGTAAGGCGCGGTCAGTCACGAGGGCCGCGCGACTGGCCTCGACCAGCCGGTTGCCGACGCCCTGGACATAGGCTGTCAGCTCGGGATCGACATCGTAATCCCCACCCTGCGACTGCCGCATTGGCGCGTAATTCTGCTCACCCATTGCGATCTCGCTGGACGTGCCGACAAAAGTAATCTCGCGTTTTCCGGTGACCGGGTTGACGGCACAGCCGGAAACAAGAATGGCGGAAACGATTCCAAGAATGACTTTTCGCATAGGTTCCGTCCGGATGTCGTCGTGTACGGCGGTTATGCGTACTATGCCACCTCCCGCCGGCCAGCAGTCTCAGGTTCCGGGTCGCAGATTGGTATCCAGGAAGTTGCGAAAAAGCTGTGCCCAGTGTTGCGCCGCGGCGTTCACTTCGTCCACGCTGGCGGTTCCGTCCTCTGCAAGGTCGATCTGCGGCGACTTCTCCGTGTCAGCAGCTCGCAACAGCAAGGCATCCGAAGTGGAGTCTCTCATTTCGATCATGAAAGTCAGTTTTCCCGGTTCGAGGATCCGGTTGATGTCCCGGCTGATGTCCGGCAGATCGGCTGCCGTGGCGTTTCGCAGGTCCACGAGCGATGCCTTCACTTTCATCACGTCGGCGGACGGTCGGGTGACGATCTCGTAACCCCCGATCTTCGAGCGGAAGGCGTCCTGGAATGCCGACCGTACCCGCTGCAGGTCAGCCTCGCTCGGCGCGGCCTGCGTCGGGTAGAAAATGCCCATCTCCTCGACCATCAGGCGGCGGTATTTGGAAAAATCAACATTGCTGCCGACGTACGCAATATCGACGTTCGGATTCTGCACCGGGCGAAAACTTTCGTAAGTGGTCGTGGTGCAAGCGGCCGCCATCAGCAATGCCGCCAGAAATACTCCCACGGGTTTGGCCATTCTCGCGGTCCGTGATTCCGTTTGCGTGGGCATGATTGCAGTCAACTCCATTTCAGGCAGCCACTACAGCCGCAGAGTTGCCGACAGGGGGTTGTGGTCGGATGATTCTACCCTCTCGGTGGTCGCATCGAGCAACGACAGGCCCCGGACATAGATGTGGTCGAGCGGGTTGCCGAACATGGTCACGCGATAATCATCGTCGAACGCGAGCGATACCAGACCCAGTTCCGCGGCCATGTCGGCGACGATTTCATTGCGCCGCTTGCGCCAGGTATTGAAATCCCCGGAGACGATGATCGGGCCGTCATGTGATTGCAGTACGTCGCGCACCTGAGCGAATTGCCTCTGGAAAGCCCCGAGTCCCATGGAGAAATTCACGGCATGGATATTGACCACGACGAGTGTCTCGTCGGTCGAGGTCAGGCCGTATTCGGTGACGTTCGTCGCCTTGGGTGTACGCAACAACGGTTCGAAATTCACGAAGTTGCATTGGGCTATCGGTTTGCTGCGACTCATCGTCAGCACACCGCTGATGGCGCCGGGTTTCTGGTAGCCCGGAGCAAAGGACCAGTGGCGACTGCCATCGATGGCATTGATCGTGTCCTCGCGCAACGAAAGCTCCTGCACGAGCACCAGGTCCGTGTCACCGGTCAAGGCCAGGAAATCACGCTCCCAGTTGAGGTGACTGTTCTTCTGCACGTTCCAGCTAACGAGCCGAATATTCTTGGCATCGAGTTCCGCAGACACAGGAATGGCCGTCGCGCCCAGCATTGCCTGGCAGTTCGCAACCTCACTGGTTCCAACGGGGCCGGGGTGTCCGGCGACGTCCGCGACCTCATGACTGGCGCAGGATGCGAGCAGCATGAACAAAGCCGGCGCGATGCCGATACCTGGTGTTCGATTGGCCAATCGCCTGCTGCTTTGTCGCATTGCAACTCCTTGCTGCATCTCCGGTTTTCCCGGGTATCCGATCGCAAAGTCTACCTGCAGTCCCGGCCTGCAACCATGTCCCGGTAACGCAGAGGTTTGTTCGACGGCGGCGTCTTGTGCGCGGGCGCAAGTGCCATACATATGGCCCTTCAGACCGGTAAAACCGCCGTGCGTTGCAATTGCCCGTGGTGGTTTTTCGAGGAGACCCCGCAGGCCTGAGGCGGTCAGCGCCCGCTGTAAAGGAGCAGAACCGCGCCAAGGGCCGACCAGGCGGCAACGATAGCCCATTCGTAAGGCCATGCCAGTGCCGCCGGACTGAAAGGCAGGTACAGGCAGGCCAGCGCCAGCGACAAAAGGAGCGCCGCATAGCCGGTCAGGCGCCAGCGCCTGACGGCATACGGGCGGGCCATTTGCGGCTCGCGATAGCGCAGGACGATAAAAGAGAGGGCGACGAACGAATAGGCCACCACGATACCGAGTCCGCCGGCGTTCACCAGCCAGACCATCGCCGGGCGACCGAAAAGTGGCGCGATGACGGAGATCGCGCCGATCAGCAGGATGGCGTTGTGCGGCGTGTTGTAGCGGGGATGCAGGCGGCCGAAAGCGGCCGGGAGTTGCCCTGCCCTGGCCATGGCAAAGAGCGCACGGCTGCCACCGACCAGGAACGCGTTCCAGCTTGTAAGGATGCCGGCAATGCCGCCGATAACCGCCAGCTTGCCCGCCCAGCTTCCGCCGAGCACGGCAACTGCCGCGTCCGCCGTGGGCAGGGTTGCGGCGTTGCGCTGCGCCACGTCAAGACTGCCCGAGACGGCCCATATGATCACGCAATACCAGGCGATCGCGACGATGATCGACAGCATCAGTGTTGTGCCGATGTCGCGAAACGGCATGTCCGTTTCCTCCGCCGACTGCGGTATGACGTCGAAGCCGACGAACATGAACGGCACCATGACCAGTACGCCCAGTATCCCCGCGATGCCGTTGTCGAAGTAGGGCCGCATGTTGGCGAGAGCGCCCGATCGCAGTGCGCCGCCCGCCAGCGCCAGCCCGACGAGCAGGATCACTACCGTGACCAGCAACTGCAATCGCGCTGCCGTCCGGATTCCGATGATGTTGATAACGGTCATGACCATGGCGGCGAAGACCCCGGTCAGTACCCAGGTGAGTTGCACGTCCCAGCCGGCGACCGTCCACAGGTGGCCGCGCGCGAATCCCGGGACCAGGTACTCGATCACCGTCGGCAACGCGACCGCTTCGAACGCGACTACCGATGTATAGCCGAGCAGGATCGCCCAGGTGCAGACGAACGCGGCCAGCGGTCCGAGTGCACGATGTGAGTACACGTGTTCGCCGCCAGCCTGCGGCATGGCCGCCGCCAATTCAGCATAAGTGAAACCGACGAAAATGACGGCAACGCCGCCGGCCAGGAACGCGAGCATGGCGCCGAGACTGCCGGCTGCCGCGATCCAGTGCCCGCTCAAGGCAACCCAGCTCCAGCCGATCATGGCGCCGAAAGCCAGGGCAAATACTTCCTTGCGCTGGATGACGCGCAGCAGTTGTCCGTCGGCCATGACCAGGACCCCCGAAAGTTGCAGGCATCGAGTGTCGCAGATTCATCCTGCGACTGGCCATCCCGCAGCCGGCGACAGAAGTCCGGGCGCCGGTTATGCTGCCGCCAATGCGTCTCGGTAACTGTTGAAATGCCGGTCGAACTGGATCTTTGGCACCTCGCGGCAGGCCTCGGCCTGTTCCTTTTCGGCATGCACCATCTCGAGAATGCCTTGCAGGTGCTTGCAGGCCGGTCCTTCAAGGTATTCCTTCGCGAACACACATCCCGCCCGGTCAAGGGCGTGTTTGCCGGACTGCTCACGACCATAGCCTTGCAAAGCAGCAGCGTGGTCAGCCTGCTGGTGCTCGCGTTGGTCGGTACCGGGATCGTGTCGCTCGCCAGCGCGATTGCGATCGTTTTAGGTGCCAACCTCGGATCGACGGCGACCGGGTGGATAGTCGCCAGCATCGGCTTCAAGCTGGACATCGAAGTGTTGTCATTGCCGCTGATCACGGCCGGTGGCCTCGGCGTTGTCTGGTCGGCGGCCGGCAGCCGGCGTCTCGGGATGAGCCAGCTCCTTGTCGGCCTGGGCCTGCTGTTTCTCGGACTCGATTTCATGAAGTCTGGCGCCGCGACGGCAACAGCGATGTTCGATCCGCAGGCTCTGGCCGCTTATCCATTGATCGTGTTTCTGCTGGTAGGTTTCGTGGTAACGGCCATCGTCCAGGCCAGCTCGGCGACCATCATGATTGCGCTGAGCGCCTTGTATGCATCCGCGATCACGCTGGAGTCGGCCGCTGCAGTGGCAATCGGTGCGGATCTCGGTACCACGCTGACAGCCGTACTGGCGGCGCTTGCCGGTACGGTGGCGAAAAAGCGCGTTGCACTCGCGATCGTCATTTTCAACGTCGTGACCAACAGTATTGCGTTCCTCGCCCTGGGACCGCTGCTGTTCGTCGTCACCGGCCTGATCGGCATAAGCGATCCGCTGTTTGCGCTGGTTGCGTTTCACAGCCTTTTCAACCTGCTCGGCATCCTGCTGTTCCTGCCATTCATCGGCTGGCTGTCCCGCTGGCTCGAGGGCCGGCTGACCACCGAGAAGCACGCGCTGCTCCGCCACATCAAAAAGAGCGATGCGGCAGTGCCGGAGGCCGCCATCGAAAACCTGTCGCGGGAAACCTTTCGCCTGATCGACCAGGCAGCTGCGCTGAACCAGATCAGCCTTGGCCTCAGGCCTTACCGGACATTTTATTCAAGCAGCGAAGACAGGCGCGATGTGCGCGTCTTCGAGCACGATGCGAACCAGGATGTCTGCTACACCGAAATCAAGCAACTCGAAGGCAGGATTCTCGCATTTGCGCTTGCCATGCAGGCACAGCCCTTCGATCCGAGCGTATCCGCGCGTCTCAACCAGATCATTCCATCGATCAGGAACGCCGTGCACTCCGCGAAGAGTATTCGGGATACCCAGCATGACCTGCAGCAGTTTCGAGAGTCGGCGAACGACCAGTTCAACGAATACTACGACCGCTTTCGTTCCCTGGTCCGGGACTTCTACGATGCGTACGATGCCCTGCGCAATGCCAGCCAGCCGGCACATTATTTCGAGCTGTTGACCAGCCTGAAGGCCCGCAATGAGTCCCTGCACCGCAGCATGCATGCCAACATCTACCGGGAGGTTGCAGCCGGCATGCTGTCCGAGGCCGAAATATCGACCTTGCTGAACGTCAACCGCGAGATTTACGTTTCCGGGCAGAATCTCCTCACCGCCCTTGCCGATGCCCTCCTCGACCCGCAGCGCGCAGCGGACTTCGCAGGCATACCGGGTACCGGGTAAGGGTATATCCGGATGCCATTCCGCCGGGAACGGCCGCAGGATGGCGCAAGGGAATACGGAATTTCGGTGGCAGCCCATGCAAAGGAACGTCGCCTCGATCCTTGCCGAGCTGCGCCAGGATCACAAGAACATGATCAGACTGCTCAACCTCCTCGAACGCGAGTCGCATCGCATTCAGGCGGAGCAGGATGCAGACTTCGAACTGATGCAGGACGTCATGCATTACATGACGATTTATCCGGACGCCGTGCATCACCCCAAGGAAGACCGCATCTACGCAGAACTGAAAAAGACGCGGCCGGAGCTCGCCAGCGGCTTCTCACGAATCACCCTGGACCATCGGGCCATTGCCGAACAGGGCTTGCGTTTGCGTAACGACATCGACCTGATCCAGGCCGGCGCCATGGTGAAGCGGGAAGCCGTGGTCGGGGACGCCCTGGCCTATGCCAATACGCTGCGTAACCACATGCAATGGGAGGAGCTCGACCTGTTTCGCCGCATCGAGGAAATGATCCGAAGCGGTCACACGACCCTTAAAAAGGATGACTTTCCCGTTGCAGCCGACCCGGTATTCGGTGCAAGGCTGGAACGTCGATTCGCGCGCCTGTTCGAAGAAGTCGACATCGCCTGACTATCGTGCCGACGCTGCACCGGGTCGGTGTCCCGTCAGCCTAGCGAGCTTGCGGTGCAAGTTCCCGCTGGCGCATCCCGGATGCCGCGAATCCGTCCACTTCGCCGCCCAGCGGCCAGAGCACGAGCACGCGCGCACCCTCCGGCGATAGGGTCTTGTGCACGACATGATCAGGTGCCCGCACCACGCCGGTCATGCCCGGCGACAGCACATGCATCTCACCGTTGACGATGTGCCCGAGTTCGCCTTCGATGACATAGATAATCTCCAGCTCGTGCACATGGGATTGTCCCTCCGCGCCCGGCGGGAAGAAGATTTCCGCGACCTCAGCCCCTGCGCTGCCAAGATTTTTCTCTTCGACGAGCACCTTGATCGTGCCGGTGCCGGTCCCGGTGTCCCATTCGAACTGCCGCGTGCCGGATGACTCGATCTCGTAACTTTCGTAGGCGGCGGGATCGGCGGGCGTTTCCGCACCGCATCCGCATACCGCGACGGTTACCGCGGACCATGCGCCGGCCCGATTCAATGCCTGAGTTTTCATAGCCTGTCCTTACAGTTCGAAGACTATCCTGCCGTTGACCACGGTCATGAGAATCCGGCCTTGCAGGATATCCCCGGGACTCTCGGTGGCGAGAAGAAACGGGTCGATATCCATGACCGTCAGATCCGCCCAACGCCCTTCTTCAATGATTCCCGTCCGGTCCTCGCGAAAGCTCGCGTAGGCCGACCAGTTGGTGTAAGCGCGTATCGTTTCTTCCGCGCTCAACGACTGTTCCGCGTGCCAGCCACCTTCGGGCTGCTGGTTCTTGTCCCGGCGAGTAATCGCTGCATGCATGCCGTAAAAAATGTCGTGGTCCGAACCCGGGTTGTCCGAATTGAAAGTCAGTGCCGCGCCGTTCTGCCGCAGCGTCCGCCACGCGTAGGCGCCGAGTATGCGTTCCGGGCCGACGCGATCTTCTGCCCATGCCATGTCTTCGACGGCATGCGGCGGCTCCATCGATGCGATCAGGCCGAGCTTGCCGAGCCGGGTGAGGTCATCCGGATGCATCACCTGCGCATGCTCGATGCGATGCCGGTTCCTGCGCGTGGCCGGGTCGGATTTGAAAACTGCCTCGAGTATGTCGATCGACTCGCGATTGCCGGCATCGCCGATAGCGTGAATCGCAATCTGGAAACCCTTCCGCATCGCTTCCGCATTCAGCGCCTGGTTGAATCCGTATTCATCGCCGCTCACGCCGCGATGTCCGGGCGCATCGGAGTAGTCGTAAAGCAGGCGGGCGCCCCGTGAACCGAGAGCGCCGTCGTAATAGGCCTTTACCGTACGGGTCACGAGGAAGCTATTGTTGTCGGAGTCCGGACCCTTCGCGATCCACTTTCTCATGAGCTCTTCGTCACGCAGTGACAGCATTGCGTAGACGCGAACCGGCAGCCGGTCCTCGGCTTCCAGCTGTTCCAGCACCGCCATTTCCCTGGATTCGAGTCCGGCGTCGTGCACCGCGACGTAACCGTCTTTCGCCATTCGGTTCAGCCCGGCGAGGACATTGTCGATCAGCGCATCGTGCGACGGTTCCGGGATCGCGTTTCGTAGCAGCGGCACGGCCCGGTTAAGGAACAGGCCGTTCGGCTGTCCGTCGACACCGAGGCGCATCTCGCCTCCGGCCGGTACCGTCGTCGTCGCGCTCAGCCCGGCTTCATCGAGTGCCATCTGGTTGGCCCAGCCGGCAAAGCCATGCAGGCTTGCCAGGAAGACCGGGTGATCGGGAACCGCGGCGCTAAGCAATGCCTTGTCCGGATAGTGATTCGCCCAGGCGCCTTCGTCCCAGCCGGCACCGAGTATCCATTCGCCCTTCGGCACCGACTTCGCCCGCTCGGCAACACGCGCGACGGCTTCCTCTTCCGTGTGCACGTCGACCAGGTTCACGCGTTCGAGATTCGCACCGAGTTCGAATACGTGGGTATGGGAATCCACGAGGCCAGGGACGACTGTGGCACCGGCCAGGTCGACCACGCGGGTGGCCGGTCCCTGGTACCGGAGCGCATCCGCGCTCGCGCCGACGAACGTGATTTCACCGCCGCTGACGACGATCGCCTCGGCGTTCGGCCGCCAGCCCTGGTCATCGTATGGAGCCCCGCGCCCTGGTGTTCCATCGCCTGCAGGCTCATTCCAGTCCAGCGTATACACGCGTGCATTGGTAAGGATCAGTTCCGCGCCATCGGGTCCCGGCTCTTCCGTTGAGCACGCGATGAGGAAAACGACAGGTAGCAGCCCGTAGAGCCGTTTCAGGTATTGCATAGGATTCCCGCCCGATGGATCTTTGCCGCGAATCGTTGCTGCGACGTT
>JAKEGN010000410.1 GCA_022615525.1 Woeseiaceae bacterium | reverse complement strand
CAATTGACTCTCCCAGCGGCCAGAGCATTGTCAACAGTTGTTACGACTCGGCGCAGTTCCCGGACAACCAGTTCTGCGCACTGATCCGGCGGAACCCCGATCCCAATTCGCCGCAGTTCAACGGCCTGGAGTTCATCAGCCAGCAACAGTTGAACATCGGCAGCCTCGAAGCCACGGGTGTCGACTTCGACATTCGCTATCAAACGGATATCAGCTCATTCAACCTGCTGTTTGCGATCACAGGCACATGGATGGACAAGCTCGACCGGTTCTTCGACCCGACCGATCCCAATGCCGTTGATCCGGAATTGGGCGAACTGCAGCGACCCGAGTGGGCGGGCAATTTTACGGCGTCGCTGGCAACCGGCGGGCTGGGGATCAATTACCGCATGCAGTACCTAGGCGAGCAGGCGCTTCGTGATGTCGAAATCGAAACCATTGATACACTGTTCGGGCCGGCCGGTATGGCGGATGAAACGTACGTTCACGATCTGTCGGTGAGCTTCGATATTTCCGATCAGTATCGTGTGTACGGCGGTATCAACAACATCGGCGACGAACGGCCGTTCATTACGGAATTCGCATTCCCGGTAAACCCGATCGGACGATTCTTCTTTGTCGGCTTCGAGATGAATATTCTGTAAGCGACGATACGGTCAGAAAGTGTGGCCGATATCGGTCACAGGCCCGAATGCTGCGCTTTCCGCGTACCGGATGACGCCGTCCCTGACGACGATCTCGATGTCCGACAGCGCATCGATGTCGGCCAGCGGATTGCCATCGACGACTATCATGTCGGCCAGCTTGCCGGGCTCGATCGAACCCAGCTCGGCAAAACGGCCGATGATCCCCGCATTGGTTCTGGTGGCGGCGGAAATGACCTGTATTGGTGTCATCCCGCTTTCGACCAGTGCCTTCATTTCGTACCACATCGCCTCCGTGTGAAAGTTAAGCGGACTCGCCGAATCGGTGCCAACGCCTATTACCGCGCCGGCGTCGATGAACTGTCGTGCGGCAACCTTCGAGTTGCGAACCTGGGAACCGGTTTCGTGGAAGTAGGACAAGCGATGAAAATCGCTGAATGAGTCGATCAGTTCCGCATAGATGTCCGCCGGCATGTCCTTGCGAAGTACCGGATCGTACAGACGCCCCGGAAACGCGACAGTTGCCGGGTAGACCCAGATGCGGTGCGACATGGTTTGCACGACCGGAATCCCGGCATGTGCAATACGTGCGACCAGCCCGGCGTCATAGGGCGGATTGCCGGCCGAGCCGACATGCTGCAGTACGTCGACGCCGGCATCGATTGCGGCCTTGATTGCGTCGGGGTGGTACAGGTGCGCATGGACCTTGACGCCCAGGCGATGCGCTTCATCGACAACGGCCCGATAGTCCTCCGCCGTCAGGCCCACCCAGGTCTTGATGACATCGGCGCCTGCCTCGACCAACTCCCGTGTTCGGGCCGTTGCTTCACGGGGACTGGAGATCATGACCTGGTAGGAATCCGGGACTCCATCCAGGTAGACCCGGGTAATCCAGGGTCCCGACACGGTGAGTCGAGGCCCAGGAATGTCTCCGCGCTCGATCCTGTTGCGGAGTTCCAGGATATCGAACGGCGTGCCAAGGTCGACGGCACTGGTCACGCCTGCGCGCAACAATTGCTTTGCCGCGATCGGCATGACCTCGTCCAGCCTCTCCATGCCGCCCAGGAACCGGTAGTAGCGGTCGTAATCGCCATGACCGATCAGGTCGACGTGTACGTGTGCGTCGATCAGGCCGGGCATCAAAGTCTTGCCGCCGATGTCGATGACGGTCGCATCCTGTGGCACCGCCACCGCGTACCGCGGCCCTGCCGCGACGATCCTGTTGCCGTCGATGACTACGACGGCATGGTGTATCGGTGCCGCTTCGTAACCATCCAGCAGCATGCCGCCGACAAAGGCCACCGGCCCGGACGGGCGCAGAGCTTCCTGCGACCATGCACTTGGCGCGGCGACACCGACAATCACAATCAGAGCCAGACGGTTCATAGTTCCCCCCGCGGAGTTCGGGGACAGTTACCGAATTCGACCACGATTGCCGCCCGGATTCAAAATCGCACACGAATTCGGTAGCTGTCCCCCAATCAGTTCGTCTGCAAAACGTCGGCCCACTCCGGATGGCGGGGCAACCGGGCGCGGATGTAAGGGCAGAGGGGCACGATCTTGAATCCCTCGGCGCGCGCATCGGCCACCAGCCGGTCGACCAGTGCTTTCGCAATGCCCTGGCCGCGCAATGTTTCGGGAACCCCCGTGTGGTCGGCGATGACAGTCTTGCTCCCGAGTTTGGAAAAGGTCAGTTCGCCGGTCTCCTCGTGACCCGGCACGCGTGCCACGTACCTGCCCTTGGTCGCGGAATCCTCGCGGGTGATCTCAAGCACCTTCGTCCTCCCTCCAGAGTCTCGGCTCCCAGAGTTCGACCTTGTTGCCCTCGGGATCCATGATCCAGGCGAATTTGCCGTTCTCGTGCGATTCCGGGCCCTGCAGGATATCCACCCCGCCGCGCTTCAACTGCTCGATCATCCCGGCCATGTCATCGATCCTGTAGTTGATCATGAATGGCGACTTGCTCGGACTGAACCACTCACTGTCTTTTTCGGCGACGTGCCAGACCGTAAGTCCCTTGTCGTCTGCCGTGTCGTCCCGCCAGTTGAGGATCACGCCGCCAAAACTTTCGGGATTCATACCCAGGTGCTTTTCATACCAGGCAGCCAGTGCCCTGGAGTTCTCGCGCGCCCTGAAAAACACACCGCCAATTCCTGTCACTCTCGCCACCGTCGTTTCTCCTCGGAATTTTGCAGGGCAGGGCGTACCGCTGACAGCGGGGCATCCGGTCCCTGGCCGCGGCTTGTATGAAAGGCCGCGGACGCTCATCATTAAGAGATGCCTTCGATGCCGAATCCTACTGCCTTTGTCCTCGCCTGGTCACTCATTCTGGCGGCCTGTGGCGCGGAGCAAGGCCGCGAATCACCGGCCGGGGTTGCTGACAGTGCAGGACAATCACCAGGGCCGGCTGCGAGTGCAACGGAGATTTCCGGGCAGGATGCGTACAACATGGTTTGCGCGGGATGCCACGAGACGGGCAAGAATGGAGCGCCGGTCACCGGCAATCCGGCGGACTGGGAGCACCGGTCCCATCTCTGGCAGGCAGTCCTCATGGAGCACGCGAACGCTGGTTACCTCGAGATGCCAGCCAGGGGCGGGGATGAAGCCTTGTCGGACTGGACGATCAACGCCGCAACGCAGTACATGCTCGAGATTACTTTCCCGGACCGCCCGGGCGACTGATGGTATCAGTTGAGGTTGTGTCAAATTCGGCAACTCGTCATTGCGAGCGAAGCGACGCAATCTCCAACTCACTGATTTCGTAAGATTGCTTCATCGGCTCCGCCTCCTCGCAATGACAGTTTCGAAGTTTTGACGCAGCCTCAACTGTCTGCTTTTTTGGCCCGCGCCTTCGCTGCCGGGCGTGTCCTGGCCGTCTT
>JAKEGN010000409.1 GCA_022615525.1 Woeseiaceae bacterium | reverse complement strand
CGGCACGCCGCCGGCCAGAGCCGCCTGCCTCGCCGGTGCCTGCCCGAGGCCGGCCGGCAAAACGCAGCCCAGCAGGACCTCGCTGATCGTCGATGGGTCCAGTCCGCAGTCGCCGATCGCTGCGTTGATCGCAGTCGCCGCGAGCTCGGTGGCGCTGGCCGCACTCAGGGAGCCCTGGAAAGCGCCGAGCGGGGTGCGGCGGGCGGCGACGATGACTATGGGATCGTGACTCATTGCGGGGCTGGCCGTGATTCTTGCGCGATAATTGGGGGCGCTACTTTCCCGTATCCGTGCATGGCGTGCAACCGGCGCGGAAAAATTGCCCTCTATGCGAGAAGATCGGGCTCGTCCAGCACCCGCAGAATTCGCTGTCTTGCGGTCTCCGCCAGTGCCGCGCTGCTGGCAAAAGCAGCGTCCGACGGGGGGATGGCATCCAGGACATGAATGACGAGCCGGCCCGGCCTCGGCAGCAGGGTGCCACCGGGCAAGACGTTTCGCGAACCGACGACGACCAGCGGAACGACCGGCAAATCTCCCTTGATCGCGGCGGCAAATGCCCCGGAGCGGAACCGCCCGAGTCCTGGTTCCCTGATAAAGGTGCCTTCCGGGAAAAAAGCCAGCGATTCGCCGGCTGCCGCAGCCCTGAGCAGGGCCCGCGCATCCCGCGCGCTGCCGGCGGCCACGAAACGTTCGACAAACTTTGCACCGATGCGGCGCAGCAGAAAATGCACCACCGGCACATTTTGCATCTCGCCCTTGATGACGTAGGAGAACCGCGGTGGCAGGAAAGCCTGCAGGATGACGCCGTCCAGGTAACTCGCATGATTGGCAACCACGATGCAATGCTCCTGTGGCAACCGTTCCATGCCTTCGACCGTGGCCGGGATGGCACAAAGCCGCAATGCCGTCCTGGCGCTGGCAGTAACCCAGCGACGGCGCCGCTCGAGTCCGGGCAGCAGCAATGCTCCGACGATGGCGACCAGCACGCAGCAGAGGAATGCCAGCCATGCGTAGGTCGCATAAAGGATTGCGAGCGGCAGCGGCCAACGTTGCCTGGGACTCGAGGTCATGCGCCCGGAGCTCTCTTTGGCGAAAATAGGTGATCCTGTACTACGAATAAGGCCGGTTCAATCTCCGGATTTCCTGCCGGATTGCACCGAATTCGCGTCCCAGGCTGTGACGCAGATCACTTTATGTTAATGCCTTGCCGATTCTGTGACAGTGATCACGTCGGCAGACCGGCCCGCTGCGCATACTCAAAACCTCGAAAAATCCGTTGCTTGGCGATCAGTTTGTTGCAATTTCAGGTGTAAGACCGGTAGCTGCCGAAAGCTGTTCGCAGGCCGCGTATGCTACCAGCCGTCATCTGCGATTGAGCGAGCCCTTCGACAAGGTTGCGGAATATTAAGCGGACTTGATGGATACCATGGCGAGCAGTCAGCAACAACGATCGACCAAACAATCGAATGCCGAGAACCTCGTCGACAGGTTCCTCGATGCGATATGGACCGAGCGCGGCCTGTCTGCCAATACGCTCGGGGCTTATCGCGCCGACCTGATGACGCTGTGGCGGGGTCTTTCGGCCCAGGATATCCGCATCGAGAACGCCGAAAAGTCCGATCTGCTCGCTTTCATTGCGAGACGCGTCGAATCAGGCGCCAAGCCACGGTCGACCGCCCGCCAGCTGTCGAGTTTTCGCCGCTTTTTCCGCTATATCATGCGCGAAGGTCTGCGGGACACCGACCCGACGGCGGATATCGAGATGCCACGCATCGGCCGGTCGCTGCCGAAGACCCTGACCGAGGACGAAGTCGACGCTCTGCTGCACGCGCCGTCGCCCGACGAACCGCTCGGGCATCGTGACCGCACCATGCTCGAGTTGCTCTATGCCACCGGGCTCCGCGTGTCGGAACTCATCAATCTCCGGCAGTCGCAGGTCAATTTCAACCAGGGTGTATTGCGTATCGTCGGCAAAGGCGATCGCGAGAGACTCATACCGCTGGGGGACGAGGCTCAGCGCTGGTTGCGAGAATTCATCGACGGGCCGCGGATGGAAATCCTGCTCGAGCGGCAGACCGATTACCTGTTCCCCACGCGCCGGGGCGATCGAATGACGCGACAGGCCTTCTGGCACATCATCAAGCGCTATGCGCAGAAAGCGGGGATTTCGAAGAAGTTGTCGCCGCACAGCCTGCGGCATGCATTTGCCACACACCTGTTGAACCGCGGCGCCGACCTCAGGGTGGTACAGCTGCTGCTGGGGCACAGCGACCTGTCGACGACACAGATCTACACGCATGTGGCAAGGGAACGGCTGAAGGAACTGCACGGCCGGCACCACCCGCGGGGTTAGGCGCCGGCCTCCGGCCCGTGTTTTCGACCCGGCCCGCAGAAGTCCTCTGCTACAATCGCATTCCTCCCGGTACGCCGCTGACCATGGAACCGGCAGCGGCACGACGGGTCGAATGAGCAGCAACGCGTTGCGACATGCGTACTGCCAGGCAAAACCCCGGATTCAATTGACTCAAGGAACTGCAATGTACGACCACTTGGCGCGAGGCGCTGTTGGGATCACCACCGGACTCGTCCTGGCGATGGCCGCGACAGGCGCCGCGGGCGACGAACTCGAAACGGTGCGCGAACTCGTGTCCGACCGTTTCGCCGAAATCGAACCGCAGCACGTGAACCCGAGCCCGGTTGCCGGCTGGTATACGGTCAGCAAAGGCGCGATCGTCGCTTACATTTCCGCCGACGGGCGCTACCTGCTGCAGGGCGACCTGATCGACCTCGAAATGCAGACCAACCTTTCCGAGGAAGCGCGCAAAGAGTCGCGTATCGAAATGATGTCAGCGGTCCCACGCGAGAGCATGATCATATTCTCGCCCGAGGAAGTGCGATTCTCGGTTTCGGTATTTACCGACATTGACTGCACCTAT
>JAKEGN010000408.1 GCA_022615525.1 Woeseiaceae bacterium | reverse complement strand
CGGGGCTATATCGATATAGATTCGGTAAGCACAAATCCTGCTTCCACGCAGTTCGAACACATCGGCGAAAGGCAGCGTGATTTCGCTACCGTCATGACGCTGGTAAGTGACCTTGCCTTCGCAGGCGAACGTTTTGGGTCCCGTCCAGGATGCGCTCAACTCGTGTCGACAGCCGGCGATAGCGGAAAAGAAACCGGACACGGCCTGTTCGATTGCGGTGCGACCTTGTACGGCCGGGGCTGATCCAAAGCGAAACACGGCATCGTCCGTCAGGAATTCGACGAAACCTTTGGCATCCTTGCGATCGATGGCGGCAAACAGTGCATTGATTCGGCCGGCTATAGAATTACGAGATGTCATTCGGGCGCCACCAAAATGTCAATGCCGTGCGTTACCGTTACTGTGACCTGTAACATTGTGAATTCAGAATATAATCTGATGGCTGAATTTGTCAAAAATGAAAAAACGAAACGCAATTCGAGTGCTGGTACTGGCGACAGTCGTGCCATCGATCTACGCCGCCGCGGAATCTCCTTCAACGGGTGCGGCGGCGCAGCTCGAGGAAATCGTCGTTACCGCGCAGAAGCAGCGCGAGAACCTGCAGCACATGCCGGCTGCTGTCACCGCCGTTTCCGGCGACGCGCTCGTTGCCGCCGGCGTAACCGACATACGTGCTGCGCAGAACCTGGTGCCGTCCGTGCGCTTTCAGGCCGAGAACGCTTCGACTGAAATCTACATACGCGGTGTAGGTTCGACCCTCGATCTGCCTAACATCGAGCCACCAACTGTATTCAATATCAATGGCGTCTACATTCCACGCGAAGCAACCAGCGTCGGCCTGTTCGACCTCGAGCGGCTGGAAGTACTACCGGGTCCGCAGGGCACGTTGTATGGCCGGGGATCCCTCGGTGGCACCGTGAATGGTTTGTTCAACCGCCCTGGCGACACATTGCAAACGCGAGCCGTACTGGAGGCCGGCAATTACTCGCTGGTGCACGGCACGATTGTGCAGAACCTGCCGGTGACGGACGAGTTCGCGCTGCGCGGCGCGTTTGACTACATACATCACGACGGCTATCAAAAAACAGGGGCCGACTCGAAAGGCGACTACTCCGCGCGGCTCTCGGCGTTGTACGAGCCTGTCGACGAATTGAGCATCTATTTCTGGTCACATGGCGCGAAGAAGAAAGGCCGCTCGCCGAATCTCGTGCGTCGTGGCTACAACGATGGCAATTTCGACGGCGATCCGACGAGCTTCGATTCGGGCGATCCCTGGAATGACGTCATTACACCGGATGCGCCGGATGCAGGACAGCAACACTATGAGCACCTGAATATCGGTGTGGAAGTGGACTGGAATCTGGGCGGCACGACGCTGACTTATATCCCGTCCTATGTCTATCTCGACTGGGAAGGTAACTACTGGCTGGAGGATATCCCGGCATTCCTGTCCAGTTACTACAACCAGACGACGCACGAATTGCGGCTCGCGAACGAGAGGAGCGATCGGGTACAGTGGCTTGGCGGATTGTATGCCTATCGCACGACCGGGGAAGGACAATTCACGGCAGGGGGATTTCCGCTTGCCGATGTTCTTCACAATCGCCTTGCCGGCGTTGCGGCATTCGGCGAGGCAACGTTCCCTGCCTCAGATTCCCTGCGATTCACCGTCGGCGGCCGTTACAGCAACGACGATCGCCAAGGACAAGGCGTTACCGCTTTCGGCGAGCCCTACGACGCCGATCAGAGCTTCGACCGCCTCGACTGGAAAGTCGGTACGCAATACGACCTGAACCCGACATCCATGTTGTACGCAACGATACAAACGGGTTACCAACCGGGGACGTACAACCTGTTTCCGAGCACGTCTGCGCAGAGCAATGAGGTCGGTTCGGCCGACCTCACAGCGTACACTCTCGGTGTGAAGTCGCGTTTGCTCGATGGTCGCCTGCAGATCAACAACGAGGTGTTCTATTACGACTATCGGGACATGCTGGTGCAGTCGTTCAATCTGAACACCTCGCTCCTCACGACCTTCAGTGCCGACAAGGTTACAATCTACGGCGATCAGCTCGATGCGTTGCTGCAGTTGACGGATTCAGACCGAATCAACCTTTCCATCGGTTACCTGCACGCCGATTACGTCGACTTCATCGTGCCGCCGGGGATCGACATAGGCGAGCCTCGACGCGACTTCGGGGGCTACCAACTGCAATACGCGCCCGATTGGACTGTATCGGCGGGCTACCTGCACGACTTCCGTTATTCGAGCGGTTACCTGCGGGCGCGCGCCGACACCCGATACGAATCCTCATTCTGGGGCACGTTCAACCATGCGCGCGGGACGGAACAACCGGACTATTTCAAATCGGATGCGTCGCTCACATACGTCGACAACGATCAGTGGACGCTCGGAGTATGGATCAGGAACATCGAAGATGTTCCCGTACTCGCCGCGACCACGACGGGCCAATTCGGCCCGTATGGTGATGCATTCATCGAACCGCCGCGAACTTACGGCCTGAGGCTCACGCTCGAATTCTGACCAAATATTGTTGGACGGAGTGACGCGAGGCAGTCAGCGGGGCTCGCTGGTCTCGAGGCGCGCAAACTCTGCCGCTGCCTCGTCGGGCGTCATGTGCGCGATGCCCTTGTGACAGTCGATGCAGGTTTGACCCTGCGATAGCCCCTGCTGATGCGCTCGCGCGGCGTACTCGTTCTGACTCGCGATGTCGAAGCTCTCGGAATTGTGACAGTAGCGACATTCGCGTGAATCGTTCTCTTTCATGCGCTGCCAGACTAGCTCCGCCATCGCCGGCCGATGCCCTTCGTATTTCTCGCGCGTGCTGATGACGCCGCGAATTTCGCCGTAGATGTCGCGCGCGCCGCTGGTGGCTTTGACCCACAGTTTCTGCGGATAGATATGCGGAATATGACAATCTGAACAGCCTGCCTGGACACCGCTGGTATTACTGTAATGTATGGAGTCGCGCCATTCCGGGGCGGTGAAAGCTTCCATGGAATGGCAGGCGCCGGCACAGAATTTGTCGGTGCCCGTCTGGTAAATCATCACCTCGGCCCCTACCACGGCGACGAGGCCGAAAACGAACATGCACCAGGCACCGAGCGGTATGCCAAGCAACCACCAGCTTTTCGGCTGGCGCCAGAGGCGCTGCAGTCGGCCTCCGGTCTTGTCCTTCTCTTCCTGTCCGGCCATTTTCCAGCTCCCAAGTCACCGCTTGACAAAGCCTATCAAAACCAATTACATGACCCAATCAATCTGCGGTTTTTACCAGTATTCCAGCTGCGGTATCTACCTGTGAGTCGCTGGTATACAAATTGCCGGAACATTATACAATTTGTCGGGGTCCTCATAAGCCGCATTGTAGCGAAAACAAGAATGAAGAGTGTCGATGTAATGAGCCATACCGATCAGCCTTACCGCACTGGCCGCCAGGAGTTGTCCCACCTCGTTGCCGTTTTCATGATTACGCTGTTACTCGGCGCCTGCGACGGTGACGATGGCGAGCCGGGTGCCGCGGGACCGCCTGGCCCACCCGGACCTCCATCCGGCGTGAATATTG
>JAKEGN010000077.1 GCA_022615525.1 Woeseiaceae bacterium | reverse complement strand
GACGTCGCAGCGATACCGCGCTGCAACTGCGATTGCCGCAGGTTTTCCCGCTGGCTTTCCTCGAAGCGTGTCGGGTCGATGGCATTCTCGTCCAGCACGGAATAATAGCGGTCCTTGGAGAATTTTCCGTCGACGAAGAACGCGGACTCCCGCTGGATGACATCGGCCACCATCTGGTCGGTCACCCGATAGCCCTGCTTCGACAGGTACAGTTCGACCACCGTGTTGCGGATCAGGTTGTCGAGGACATTGGCTTTCAACTGGCGACGGAAATCGGCCGGCAACTCACCGTACTGCGCGTATTGCTGCAGCTGGTCCTGGTAGGCCCGCTCGAGTTGCACGACCGGGATGTCGACCCCGTCCACGCTGGCTGCGTTACTCGCGCCCGTGAAATCGAAATTGGTGACGCCGAAAAAGACGAATGGCACACAAATGATGGCCAGGATGGTGATGGCAAAGGTGCCGGTGAAACGCTCTCGTATGGTCTGCAGCATCAGTTTTGGTCTGTGAGTGATCGGCAATTACAGCAGGGGACGCCCGGACTTATTCGAAAGTCCGATCATTGCGAGCGCAGCCCCGTCATTGCGAGCGCAGCGAAGCAATCACAAGATTGCTTCGTCACTTCGTTCCTCGCAATGACAGTGCGTCGCTCTGCTCCTCGCAAAGACGAATAAATCAGAGCTTCCCTAGGGTTTAAGGGCTCGCATGATACATGGCTCAGGCGGTCAATGCAGCTTCGCGGCTTCGAGTGGAACCATCCATCATGCACAAATGAAAACGGGGCCATTTAGGCCCCGTTTTCATTTGTGGCGGAGTGGACGGGACTCGAACCCGCGACCCCCGGCGTGACAGGCCGGTATTCTAACCAGCTGAACTACCACTCCAATGGCTGGTGGGTGCTGAGGGGATCGAACCCCCGACCCTCGCCTTGTAAGGGCGATGCTCTACCAGCTGAGCTAAGCACCCGAGCGCCTCGCGCAGGCGCCATGACCAGGCGCCGCAACGCGAAACTGACTTCGGTGGTTATGCCGAAAAATCCAGAAAAATCAATGAATTTCCTGACATCCGCCGCCGAAGGGCGCGCTAGTTTACGGCATCCTTCAAGGCTTTGCCAGCCTTGAAGCCGGGTACCTTGCTGGCCTTGATGTGGATGGTTTCGCCGGTGCGCGGGTTGCGTCCCGTGCGGGCTGCACGCGATTTCACCGTGAACGTGCCGAATCCAACCAGCGAGACAGACCCGCCACTGCGGAGTGTCCGGGTTACGCTATCGAGTACCGCATCGACCGCTCTGGTTGCATCCGCGCGCGACAAATCCGCCGCACCGGCAACCGCCTCAATAAGTTCTCCCTTGTTCATGCGTGCACCTTTGCAGATAGTTTAGGAATGATGTGCGGACGCGCCGCATCCCTGGATGTTCGTCCGGATTGAAGTCCGACGAACCGCTTGCCCATGATCACACGACGTTGACAACTTGCCGCCAGAATCGCTGCAGGCAACGCCTGTAGCCCTTTGCAGGCAGGCGTAGCTTATACCAAGCGCCCAAATGAGCGTCAACAAAGCAGGGACGGCGTCAGAGGCGAATGGTCAGTGCGCGCGAACGCGTTCCGCCGGATCCTGATCGCCGGCAGGCTTCTGGGATTCGTCTTTCTTCTTCTCCGGTTGCGTGTCCGGCACCGGCATATGTTGCAGTGCGAGTTGCAAAACCTGATCGATCCATTTCACCGGAACTATGTTCAGCTTCTCTTTGATGTTCTTTGGAATTTCCGCGAGATCCTTCTCGTTCTCCTGCGGGATCAACACCGTGCCTATGCCACCGCGATGTGCCGCCAGCAACTTCTCCTTGAGGCCGCCGATCGGCAGTACTTCACCGCGCAGGGTGATCTCGCCGGTCATGGCCACATCGCTCTTGACCGGTACATTGGTCAGAGCCGATACCAGCGCCGTGCACATGCCAACTCCCGCACTCGGGCCGTCCTTCGGCGTCGCGCCCTCGGGCACGTGCACATGCACGTCGAACTTCTGGTGAAACTCGTCCTCGATGCCCAGCAATTTCGCACGGCTGCGCACCACGGTCATCGCCGCCTGGATGGATTCGGTCATGACTTCGCCGAGCTGCCCGGTGTGGGTCAGCTTGCCCTTGCCCGGTACGACCGCGGCCTCGATGGTCAGCAGCTCACCGCCGACCTCGGTCCACGCAAGCCCGGTAACCTGGCCGACCTGGTTGTTCTCCTCGGCCTTGCCATATCGGAAACGACGCACGCCGAGGTAATGGTCCAGGCCCTTCGGCGTCACGCGGATCATTTTCTGCCGCGGCTTCAGCAACAGCGACTTCACCACCTTGCGGCAGATCTTCGAAATCTCGCGCTCGAGGTTGCGCACGCCGGACTCGCGCGTGTAATGCTGGATGATGTCGAGCACGGCCGTGCCGGAAATCGACAACTCGCTTTCCCGCAGCCCGTTCTCCTTCATCTGTTTCGGAATGAGGTAACGTTCGGCGATGTTCAGCTTCTCGTCTTCCGTGTATCCCGGTATGCGGATGACATCCATGCGATCGAGCAGCGGTGCCGGAAAATTCAGCGTGTTCGCCGTGCACACGAACATGACGTCGGACAGGTCGAAGTCGACCTCGAGATAGTGATCGCTGAAGGATGAATTCTGTTCCGGATCGAGAACCTCGAGGAGCGCCGATGACGGATCGCCACGGAAGTCCATCGCCATCTTGTCGACCTCGTCGAGCAGGAACAGCGGGTTCCTGACCCCCGTCTTGGCGAGATTCTGCACGATCTTGCCCGGCATGGAGCCGATGTAAGTGCGGCGATGCCCGCGAATCTCGGCTTCATCACGTACGCCACCGAGCGACATGCGCACGAACCTGCGATTCGTCGCGCGCGCGATGCTCTGGCCGAGCGAGGTCTTGCCGACACCCGGCGGGCCGACCAGGCACAGGATCGGGCCTTTGAGCCGCCTGACGCGCTGCTGCACGGCCAGGTACTCGAGTATGCGTTCCTTGACCTTCTCGAGTCCGTAGTGGTCTTCCTCGAGTACCGCCTCGGCGCGGCTTAAGTCTCGCAGCACCTTGCTGCGTTTCTTCCATGGCGCCTTCAGCAGCCAGTCGATGTAGTTGCGGACCACGGTCGCTTCGGCCGACATCGGTGACATCAGCTTCAGCTTGTTCAGTTCGGAGGTCGCCTTGTCGCGGGCTTCCTTGGGCATGCCGGCGTTCGCGATCCTCGCCTCGAGATCGGCGAGCTCGTTCGGCGCGTCTTCCATTTCGCCGAGTTCCTTCTGAATGGCCTTCATCTGCTCATTCAGGTAGTACTCGCGCTGGCTCTTCTCCATCTGCTGCTTGACGCGGCCGCGGATGCGCTTCTCGATCTGCAGCACGTCGATCTCGCCCTCGATGATGCCGAGTATCTGTTCAAGACGCAGCTTGATGTCCTGGATCTCGAGGATGCGCTGCTTCTCCGACAGTTTGAGCGCCATGTGCGCGGCGACGGTGTCCGCCAGCCGGCCCGGCTGATCGATGCCCGACAGCGAGGTCAGGATCTCTGGCGGTACTTTCTTGTTCAGCTTAACGTACTGCTCGAACTGGGCGATGATCGAGCGAACCAAAACATCGATCTCGCGTTCATCGTGGCGGTCCTCTTCCGGCAGCGGGGTCACTTCTGCCGAAAAGTGATTGCCGACGATGATCTTGTCGATGCGGGCGCGCTCACCGCCCTCGACTAGCACCTTGACGGTGCCATCGGGCAGTTTCAACAATTGCAGGATCGTGGCCAGCGTGCCGACGCCGTACAGGTCCTCCGGCGCGGGGTCGTCGAGATCGGCTTTCTGCTGTGCGATCAGCAGGATCTTCTTGCCGACGTTCATCGCAATATCGAGCGCGATGATGGATTTCTCGCGCCCCACGAACAGCGGGATCACCATGTGCGGGTAGACCACGACATCGCGCAATGGCAGGACCGGTATGGCCGTCGGGGCCGCCGGTTCAGCCGGCGCTTTCTGCGCCGGATCGTGGTTTCGGGTCTTTGCTGGGTCCTTTTCTGACACCGTCAGTCCTCGCTCGTCGGGCCGGCCATCCCGCGGAAGTCCCGCCAGGACGGCTGTTGCTCATCAATTCAAGGGTGGGACATGCGTCCGGGTGGCCGAATATCAAGCCGTGCCGCGCAAATGACGCGGCCCGGGCGCATCCGTGCTAGCGATCCGATCCAACAGAACGCCGCTGCTGTTCGATATTGACAGTCGGCTCT